>DATKFK010000411.1:0-7903 GCA_035544375.1 Thermoanaerobaculia bacterium | reverse complement strand
GTGAGGGAGTCCGCGCCGCACCCGACCGCGGTGCGCTCCGGAGCGCGCGCCGCCTGGCCGCCGATCAACCGGTGCACGGGAGGCAGGGGGAGACGGAGCGAGCCGCCCGCCGCCGGCGCCGCCGCCCCTGGTTCACCGCCGCCGCTCCACTCGACGGTCAGCTGGTGGCGCTCCGCCGCCGCCAGCAGCGGCAGCTCGTCGAGCCGGGCATCGGGCGCCGCCACCGCCGCCGCGAGCAGGTTGGCGAGGTGGTGCAGCAGGCGCCGGACGGTGGCCCTGGCGAACAGGTCGGTGTTGTAGAGCAGCATGCCGGAGAGCGCCTCGCCGTCCTCGGACAGCCAGAACGTGAGGTCGGCATTGGCGCGGGCGCCTTCATAGAGATCCACCGGGGCGATCTCGAGCCCGGGCAGCCGGATGGCCTGCGCGGGATAGTTCTGCAGCCCCAGCATCACCTGGAACAGCGGCGTGCGGGAGAGGTCGCGTTCCGCCACCAGCTCGTTGAGCAGCGTCTCGAAGGGCAGCTCCTGGTGCTCGTACGCCCCGAGGGTCGTCGTCCGGACCCGCGCCAGCAGGTCGCGGAGGCTCGGCCGCCCGCCGAGGTCGGTGCGCAGCACCAGGGTGTTGACGAAGAAGCCCAGCAGCGGCTCGACCGCGGCCCAGCGGCGGTTGGCCACGAACGTGCCGATGCTGATGTCGTCCTGCCGGCTGTAGCGCTGCATCAGGGCGCTCGTTGCCGCCAGCAGGGTCATGAAGAGGGTCGTCCCCCGGGCCAGCCCGAGCGCCCGCAGCTCGCGGGTGAGGGAAGCCGGCAGCCGCACCGGTTCGGCGGCGCCGCGAAACGTCTGCACCGCCGGCCGCGGATGGTCGGTCGGCAGCGCCAGCATCCTCGCCGCCCCGTCGAGCTGCCGCCGCCAGTATTCGAGCTGCCGCCGCGCCTGCTCTCCGGGCGCTCCGGCGGCCGCCGCGGCGCCGAGCCCGCCCAGCCATTCCTGCTGCCAGGCGGCGTAGTCCACGTACTGGATCTCGAGCCGGGGGAGGGCCGCCGGCCGGCGGTCGCGGAACGCCTCGTAGTGGGCCGCCAGCTCGCGGATGAAGATGCCCAGCGACCAGCCGTCGAAGACGATGTGGTGGACGTTCCACAGCAGCAGGTGCTCGTCGTCCCGCAGCCGCAGCAGCCAGGTGAGGGCGAGCGGCCCCCGGGTGAGATCGAAGCGGTGTTCCCCGCCGGCCTGGACCAGGCGCCGGCTTTCTGCCTGGCGGCCCTTCTCCCCGAGGGCGCGGAGATCGATCCGCGGCAGGGGCAGCGGCAGCGCCGCGCCGATCACCGGCGACGGCCGCCCGCCTGCCGCGGTGAACGTGGTGCGCAACGACTCCTGCCGGTCGACGATCGCCGCCAGGCTCGCGGCCAGCAGCGGGTACCGCAGGCGGCCGCGCAGCGTCAGCGTGAGCGGCAGGTTGTAAGCCGTCGAGTCCGGTTCCAGCTGCACCAGGAACCACTGGCGGAGCTGCGAGGGAGACATCGGCAGCTGCCCCCGCCGCGGCACCGGGCGGAGCGGTGAGATCTCGCCGGCCGCGGCGAGGCGGCGCGCCAGGCCGGCGATGGTCGGCTCCTCGAACAGGTCCTTGAGCGGCAGCTCCGCCCCCAGCTCGCGGCGCAGCTGGGAGACCATCTGCATCGCCAGCAGCGAATGCCCCCCCAGGGCGAAGAAATTGTCGCCGGTGCCGATCCTCTCGACCCCCAACAGCCGGCTCCAGATGGCTGCCAGGGTCTGCTCGATCAGGCTCCGCGGCGCGGCGTCGGGGCCCTCGCCGCCGGCGCCCACCGGGGCCGGCGCCGGCGCCGGGAGGGCCCGCCGGTCCAGCTTGCCGCTGGGGGTCCGCGGCAGCCGCGCCAGCGCCACCAGCATCCGCGGCACCATCGGATCGGGCAGCTTGGCGGCCAGGAACCGGCGCACCGCGGCGATCTCGGCAGCCCCCAGCGTCTCGGGCTCCCTGCCGGCGGCCGGCACCAGGTAGGCCGTCAGCTCCGGCCCCTGGCCCGCCTGCGAGCGCACCACGACCGCCGCCTCCGCCACCCACGGATGCGCCAGGAGCGCCGCCTCGATCTCGCTCGGCTCGATGCGGAAACCGCGCACCTTGGCCTGCTGGTCCAGGCGCCCCAGGTACTCGAGCTGGCCGTCGCGGCGCCACCGTGCCCGGTCGCCGCTGCGGTAGAGCCGGCCTCCCGGGGCCGCCGCGAAAGCGCTGGGCACGAAACGCTCGGCGGTCAGGTCCGGCTGGCCGAGATAGCCGCGGGAGAGGCCGCCGCCGCCGATGCACAGCTCGCCGGCCGCCCCGACGGGCAGCAGCTCGAGGCCGCCGTCGAGGACGTAGGTCGCGACGTCGCGGATGGGACGGCCGAGCGGCACCTCGGCGGGCGCGGCGCCCGGATCGGCCTCCACCTGGAAGACCGTGGCGACCACCGTCGCCTCGGTGGGGCCGTAGCTGTTGAGCAGCTCGATCCGCGGTCCCGCCGCCGCGCCCCAGGCCGCCACCTGCTCCGGCAGGGGTTTCTCGCCGCCCAGGCAGACCAGGCGCAGGGCGGCAGGGAGCGCTTGCGGCCGCGCCGACACCTCGGGGACGAGCTGGTGCCAGAACGCGGCCGGCAGCGACCAGACGCTCACTCCCCAGGCGGCGCAGCGCGCGAGGAACGCCGCGGCCGCGAGGCGCATCTCGGCGGTGGCGAGGACCAGGGTCGCGCCGCGGGCCAGGGTCGGGAAGATCTCCTCGACGCTGATATCGAAGCTGATGGAGGCGAACTGCAGGACCCGGTCCTCCGGCCGCAGCCGCAGGTTGGCGGCCGCGGTGACGCTGTAGGCGGCGGCGGCGCGATGGCTGATCGGAATCGCTTTCGGGCGGCCGGTCGAGCCCGAGGTGTACATGAGGTAGGCGGTCTGCTCGGGGCAGATCGGCGGCGCGGCGCCGGCCGGCCGGCGGCGGCTTGCGACCTCCGCACGGTCGCGGTCCAGGCAGAGCACCGGCACGTCGCGCGCGCTCGGCGCGCCCCCCAGCCTGGGGAGCGTGTCCGCCTCGGCCAGCAGGACGGCCGGGCGCGCGCCGTCGATCATCGCCGCCAGGCGTGCGGCCGGGTAGTCCGGATCGAGCGGCAGGTAGGCGCCGCCGGCCTTGAGCGCCGCGAGGAGCGCCGTCACCATCCCGAGCCCGCGCGCCAGGCAGACCCCGACCGCGATCTCGGGTCCCACCCCCAGCTCGCGCAGCCGGTGGGCGAGGTGGTTGGCGCGCTCGTCCAGCTCGCCATGGGAGAGATGCTCACCCAGGTAGGCGACGGCGACGGCCGCGGGGGTGCGCGCCGCCTGCGCCGCGACCAGCTGGTGAACGCAGCTCGGCTCGCCGGCGCCCGGCGCCGCGGTGTCGTTCCACTCGACGGCGAGCTGGTGGCGCTCGGCCGCCGTCAGCAGCGGCAGCGCGGAGAGCCGGAGGTCCGGCCGCTCGACCATCCCCAGCAGCAGCTGGCTCCACTGCGCCGCCAGGCGCGTCACGGTGGCCGGGTCGAACAGCTCGCGGCGGTATTCGAACACGGCTGCCAGCAGGCCGCCGGCCTCCCTGACCGTCAGCGTCAGGTCGAACTTGGCGGTCCGCAGCTCGCCCGGCAGCTCCTCGATCCGCAGCGCCGGCAGCTCCGCCACGGGGGCCGGCGCCGGTTCGCGGACGGCGTGCTCGAGGTCGAACATCACCTGGATCAGCGGCATCCGGTCCAGGCTGCGCTCGGGTTGCAGCTCTTCGACCAGGCGTTCGAACGGCACCTCCCGGTGACGGTACGCCTGCAACCACATCTCCCGCACCCGGCGCAGCAGCTCGTCGAGGTCGGGGTCGCCGTCGAGGTCGATGCGCAGCACCAGGGTGTTGACGAAGAAGCCGATCAGGCCCTCTAGCTCCTGGCGCTGCCGGCCGGAGATCGGCGCGCCGACGGCAACCGTCAGCTCGCCGCCGAGCCGCGACAGCAGCAGCTGCCAGGACGACAGCAGCAGCAGGAAGAGCGTCAGGTTGCGGCCGCGGGCGAGCCCCGCCAGCCGTGCCGCCAGCGCCGCGGGGAGCGGGGCGCGCCGGACCGCCCCGCGCCAGGTGGGCGCCGCCGGCCGCCGCCGGTCGGCGGGCAGCTCCAGCAGCTCCGGGATGCCGGCCAGCTGGCGGCGCCAGTAGGCCAGCCCCGCCTCCAGGCTCTCGCCCGCCAGCCGGCGCCGCTGCCAGGCGGCGTAGTCGCCGTACTGGACGGGCAGCTCGGGCAGGCCGGCGGCGGCGCCGCGCGCGCCGGCCGCGTAGTGCAGCGCCAGCTCTCGCCGCAGCACCGGCATCGACCACCCGTCGGCGACGATATGGTGCAGCGTGAGCAGCAGCAGGTGCTCTTGCGGTCCCAGGCGCAGCACGTGGGCGCGCACCACCGGTCCGCGCCACAGGTCGAAGGGACGGTCCGACTCCGCCTGCTGCAACCGCCGCGCCTCGGCCTGCCGCCGTGCCGGCGGCAGCGTGTCCAGGTCGAGGCGCGGCAGCGGGAACGGGCGCGGCGGCGCGATGCGCGTCGCCGGCTCTTCGCCGTGCTCGACGACGGTCGTGCGCAGCACCTCGTGCCGGCGCACGATCTCGCCGAGCGCCCACGCCAGGGGCGCCAGCTCGAGCGGGCCCAAAAGCCGCAGCGCCGACGGGACGTTGTAGGTGGCGGCGCCGGGATCGAGCCGGTAGAGGAACCATAGGCGCTGCTGGGCGAAGGAGAGCGGCAGCGGCCGGTCGCGCGGCAGCGGCTCGATCGCGGCGGTCGGGCGCGCGTCCCCGCCCATCATCGCCCGCTCGACCTCGCCGGCCAGCCCGCGCAGCGTCGGCCGCTCGAAGATCGCGCGGAGAGGCAGCTCCACGCCGCAGGCGCCGCGCAGCCGTGAGATCAGCTGCGCCGCCAGCAGCGAGTGCCCGCCCAGCGCGAAGAAGTTGTCGTCGCCGGCGGCCTGCTCGACGCCGAGCACGTTGCACCAGAGCGCCGCCAGCAGCTCTTCGACCTGGCCCGCCGGCGCGGCATCCGCCGCTGCCCCTGCCGGCCCCGGCGCCGGCCGCCGGCGGCCGGCCGCGCCGCCGGCGGTCGCCAGCAGCGCCCGCCGGTCCACCTTGCCGTTGGGCGTGAGCGGCAACTCCGCGAGCTCGATGACGGCCGCCGGCACCAGCGGCTCCGGCAGCCGCGCGCGCAGGAAGGCACGCAGCCCGTCGCCGGTCACCGCCGTCCCGGGGTCGACGGCGGCGACGAAGTACGCCACCAGGCGGTGATCTCCCCCCGCGGGTGCGGCCACCGCCGCCGCCGCCCGCACTCCGGGATGGCGGAGCAGGGCGGTCTCCACCTCTCCCAGCTCGATGCGGAAGCCCCGCACCTTGACCTGGAGGTCGCGCCGCCCCAGGAACTCCAGCGTGCCGTCCACGCGCTGGCGGGCCATGTCGCCGGTGCGGTAGAGCCTGCCGCCGCCGAAGGGGTCCGGCACGAAACGCTCCGCCGTCCGCTCCGGCTGGCCGAGGTAGCCGCGCGCGAGGCCCATGCCGCCGACGTACAGCTCGCCGGTGCAGCCGATCGGCACGGCCCCCATCGCCGGATCGAGCAGGAGGGCCCGGCTGTTGGCGATCGGCCTGCCGATCGGCACCGGCCTGCCGCTCCATTCGCCGTCCGGGCGCGAGCCGCGGGCCGCCGCCCACTCGGGGTCTCCCGGATGCAGGCGCTGGCAGCAGCTGAACGTCGTGTTCTCCGTCGGGCCGTAGCAGTTCGTCAGCGCGACGCCCGGCAGCGCCGCCAGCGTCCGCTCCACGTGCGGGCGCGACAGCGCATCGCCGCCGGCCAGCAGCCGGCGCAGCCCGGCGAGCCCCGCCAGGCCCTCCTCCACCGCCAGGTGGAACAGGCCCGCGGTGAGCCAGAGCGTCGTGACCCCGTGCCGCTCGACCGCCCGGTCCAGCTCCGCCAGCGAGAAGGGCCGCGGCGGGAACAGCACCAGCAGGGCGCCGTGGAGCAACGGCCCCCACAGCTCGCAGGTGGCGGCGTCGAACGACATCGGCGCCACCTGCAGGAACACCTCGCCGGGGGCGAAGTCGGCGAAGCGCTGCCCGTGCACCAGCCGCACCACCGCCTGGTGGCTGACCTCCACCCCTTTGGGTACGCCGGTCGAACCCGAGGTGTAGATCACATATGCCACCCCTGCGGGCGACACCTCCACCGGCGGCTCCGCGCGGCCTCCGGGCGCGGCGGCGGCGGCGCTCTCCTCGCCGTCCGGCCGCTCCAGGTCTTCCAGCACCAGGCATGGCGCGGTTGCGGGCAGCACCGCCAGCGACCGGCGCGAAGCCACGATCGCGACCGGCGCCGCATCGGCGAGCAGCAGCTCCAGGCGCTCCCGCGGATAGGCCGGATCGAGCGGCACGTAGGCGCCTCCTGCCCTGAGGATCCCCAGCACCGCCGCCACCATCGCCCCCGAGCGTTCGGCGCAGAGCCCCACCCGCGTCTCCGGCCCCACCCCCAACCGGCGCAGCCGCTCCGCGATCCTGCGCGCCAGCCGGTCGAGCGCGCCGTAGGTCAGGGTCCCCTCCTCCCACACCAGCGCCACCGCCTGCGGCCACGCCGCCGCCCGCGTCTCGAACAGCTGGTGGATCGGCAGGTGCGGGCAGTCGCTGGCGGTGTCGTTCCACTCGGCCAGGGCCTGATGCCGCTCAGCCGCGGAGAGCATGGGGAGCTGCGACAACGGCAGCTCCGGCGCCGCGGTGGCGGCGTCCAGGAGCGCCGCGTAGTGGCCGAGGAGCCGCACCGCCGTGGCGCCGTCGAACAGGTCGGTCGCGTATTCGAGCGCCAGCGCCAGTGCCGGATCGGCGCCCGCGCCCGCCACTTCCTCGATGGCGAGCATGAGGTCGAATTTCGCCGCTCCCAGGTCGCCGGCGGGCAGCGGTGTCAGCCGCAGCCGGTCGCCGTCACCGTCGCCGTCGCGCGCCTGCCGAGCGGTCCCCGGGGCGCCTGACCGGGTGGCGGCGACGGCCGGCGACAGGGCCGCCGCCCGGCCGGCGCTCTGGTAGGCGAGCATCACCTGGACCAACGGCGTGCGCGCCAGGTCGCGCTCCGGCTGCAACGCCTCGACCACCGCCTCGTAGGGGAGGTCCTGGTGGGCGAAAGCGTGGAGCACGGTGTCGCGCGTCGCCCCGAGCAGCCGGCGCAGCGGGGGGTCGCCATGCATCTCGGCGCGCAGCACCAGGGTGTTGACGAAGAAGCCGATCAGCCCTTCGATCTCCGGCCGCGTGCGGTTCGCGACCGGCGTGCCGACGAGCAGGTCCTCCTGGCCGGTGAGGCGCGCGAGCAGGGCGGCGAAGGCGGCGAGGTGCAGCATGAACGGCGTTGCTCCCTCCTGCCGTGCCGCCCGGCGCAGCCGTGCCGCCATCGCCGCCGGCAGCTCGCGCCGGCGCGTGCCGCCGCGGCGGAAGCCCGGCGCCGCGGGCGGCCCGGAGGGGTCGTCGGGAGCGGGGGCGGCCGCCGGCCGTGGCTGCCGGTCGGCGGGCAGCTCGATGACCGTCGGCGCTCCGGCCAGCCGCCGCCGCCAGTAGCCGAGCTGATGTTCCAGCTCTGCCGCGGGCCAGGCCCGCTGCCAGGCGGCGAAGTCGGCGACCTGAACCGGAAGCTCGCGGAGCGGCGACGGCCGGCCGGCGACGGCGGCTGCCGTCAGGGCCTCCAGCTCGTGCGCCAACACCGCCTCGGACCAGCCGTCGTAGGCGATGTGGTGGCAGGTGAACAGCAGCAGCTGCTCGCCGGCCGCGGCTCCTGCCGGCGGCGGCAGTTCCGGCGGCGCTTCGGGACCGAGCCATACCAGGACCGCGCGCTGCAGCGGACAGCGCGCCAGGTCGAAGC
>DATKFK010000410.1:0-5462 GCA_035544375.1 Thermoanaerobaculia bacterium | reverse complement strand
CTGGGACGGGCTGGTGCCGCCTGCCGCGGTGCCGCGGGTGGTCGATCCCGCCTCGGGGCTGCTATGGACCGCCAACAACCTGGTCCTGGCCGGCGCCGCGGCGGCGCCCCTGGGCCGCGGCGAGTTCGTGCTCGGCGCCCGCGCCCGGCAGATCCGTGACGACCTGCTCGCCCTGCCGCGCGCCACGGTGGAGGAGATGCGCCGCATCCAGCTCGACGACCGCGCGCTGTTCCTCACCCGCTGGCACGACCTGCTGCTCTCGGTGCTCACGCCGCAGGCGCTGGCGGCCGATCCGCGCCGGCGCGAGCTGCGCCGGCTGGTCGAGAGCTGGGGAGCGCGCGCCAGCGTCGGCTCGGCCGGCTACCGCATGGTGCGCGCCTTCCGCCTGGCGGTCGGCCGCGACGCCTTCGCGCCGCTCACCGCGGCCTGCCTCGCCGCCGATCCGGAGTTCCGCTACGCCGAGAACGTGAACCAGTACGAGGGCGCGCTCTGGCAGCTGGTGAGCCGCCGGCCGCCCAACCTGCTCGACCCGAAGTACAAGAGCTGGGACGAGCAGCTGCTGGCGGCGGCCGACGAGGTGGTGAAGACCTTCGCCCCGCAGGGGCCGCGCCTCGCCGATCGCACCTGGGGCGAGCGCAACACCGCCGCCATCGAGCATCCGCTGAGCGAGGCCCTGCCGCTGGTCGGCCGCCGCCTGTCGATGCCGCCGCGGCAGCTGCCCGGCGACGACGACATGCCGCGCGTGCAGGGGCCCGCCTACGGCGCCACGCTGCGCGTGGTGGTCTCGCCCGGGCGCGAGCGCGAGGGCTTCTTCCAGATGCCCGGCGGCGAGAGCGGCAACCCGATCTCGACCCACTTCGGCGACGGCTACCAGGCCTGGGTGGAGGGCGCCGCCGCCCCCCTGCTGCCCGGCGCGCCGGTCTCGAGGCTCGACCTGGTGCCTGCCGGCGGCGCCGCGGCGGCGGCCACGGCGCCGGGGAGGTGAGCAGGATGCCGGGCCGCCAGGCGATCACGCTCGAGGTCAACGGTGCCGCGCGCCGCGCCGAGGTCGACGCGGAGACGCCGCTGCTGTGGGTGCTGCGCGACACTTTCGGGCTGACCGGCACTAAATATGGATGTGGCGTGGCGCAGTGCGGCGCCTGCACGGTGCACCTCGACGGCGCGGCGGTGCGCTCCTGCGTCATGCCGGTCGCCGCGGCGTCGGGGCGCAGGGTGACCACCATCGAGGGCCTGTCGCGCGACGGCCGCCACCCGCTGCAGCTTGCATGGATCGAGGAGGACGTGCCGCAGTGCGGGTACTGCCAGGCGGGCCAGATCATGGCGGCGGCAGCACTGCTCTCGCAGCTGCCGCACCCGAGCGAACCCCAGATCGCCGAGGCCCTGGCCGGCAACCTCTGCCGCTGCGGCACCTACGCGCGCATCCGCCGCGCCGTGCGCCGGGCTGCCGCGACCGTGGAGAGCGGCCGGTGAGCGGCGAGCGGCCGGTGAGCGGCGAGCGGCCGGGGACCGGCGCCGCTCGGCCGGAGAACGGCGGCGGGCGGCTGCTCGACCGGCGCGGTTTCCTCAAGGTGAGCGCCGGCGCCGCCGGCGGCCTGCTGATCGCCTTCGAGGCAGGCCCGTGGCTGGGCGCGAAAGCCTCCGGCTTCGACGGGCGCACCGCGGCGGCGACGGGTGCGGCCAGCTCGACGGGTGCGGCCGGCCACCAGGCGGAGCTCAAGCCCAACCCGTTCCTCGCGGTCGCGGCGGACGGCACGGTGACGATCTGGGCCAAGAACCCGGAGATCGGCCAGGGAGTGAAGACGGCGCTGCCGATGATCGTGGCCGAGGAGCTGGGGGTGGACTGGGAGTCGGTGCGCGTCGTCCAGGCGGACCTCGACCCCGCCTTCGGCGACCAGAGCGCCGGCGGCAGCGACGGCGTCAGGAGCAACTGGAACCGGCTGCGCGAGGCGGGGGCGATGGGCCGCACCCTGCTGGTGGCGGCGGCCGCCCGCCGCTGGGGGGTCGAGCCGGGGGGCTGCGCCGCCGAGCACGGCAGCGTGCGCCACCTCGCCAGCGGCCGCCGGCTCTCCTACGGCGAGCTCGCGGCGGCGGCGGCCGGCATGCCGGTGCCCGACAGCGTGGAGCTCGAGGAGCCGCGGGACTTCCATGTCGTCGGCACGCCGCGGCGGGGCGTCGACACGCCGGCCATCACCACCGGCAGCCTGGTCTACGGCCTCGACGTGCGGCAGCCGGGCATGCTGTTCGCGGCCGTCGCCAAGCCGCCGGTCTTCGGCGGCACGCTGGCGCGCTTCGACGCCGCGCCGGCGCTGGCGGTGCCCGGAGTGCGCCAGGTGGTGCGTATCGACGGCCTCCCCAACCCGACGCAGCTGCTGCCCGGCGTGGCGGTGGTCGCCGACTCGACCTGGGCGGCGCTGCGCGGCCGCGAGGCGCTGGCGGTCGAATGGACCGCCGGCCCCGGCGCCGTGGAGAGCACGTCCGCGCTGTTTCAGCAATGCGAGGAGCTGTCGCGCCGTCCGGGCAAGGTGCTGCGCGAGGAGGGCGAGGCCGAGG
This sequence comes from Thermoanaerobaculia bacterium, assembly GCA_035544375.1. Classification (GTDB taxonomy): domain Bacteria; phylum Acidobacteriota; class Thermoanaerobaculia; order Multivoradales; family UBA5704; genus JASLEW01. The sequence goes on along the minus strand of DATKFK010000410.1, from coordinate 2,912 downwards.
CGGCCTTGGCCGGCGCGGCGGTGCGCCTGGAAGCGGTGTACACCGTCCCCTTCCTCGCCCACGCCGCGCTCGAGCCGGTCAACTGCACCGCCGCGGTGGGCGACGGACGGTGCGAGATCTGGGGTCCGCTGCAGGACCCGGGCGGGGCGCGCCGCCTGGCGGCGCTGCTCACCGGCCTGCCGCGCGAGAGCATCGCCGTGCACCTGACGCGCGCCGGCGGCGGTTTCGGCCGGCGCCTGATGTCGGACTTCGCCGCCGAGGCGGTGGTGATCGCCAGGGCGGCCGGCCGGCCGGTGCAGGTGGTCTGGACGCGCGAGGACGACCTGCGCCACGACTACTACCGCCCCGCCGGCTACCACCATCTGCGCGCCGGGCTCGACCGCGCGGGGCGGCTCGTCGCCTGGACCCACCACCTGGTGAACCCCTCGCGCTACGAGTTCCGCCGCGACCCGGCGCCGCCGGATGCCTCGGAGATGTACGCGGACGACTTCCCGGCCGGCTTCGTCCCCAACTTCCGGGCCGAGCACACGGCGGTCAGGACCCAGATCCCCACCGGACCGTGGCGCGCCACTCTGCACTCGGCCAACGCCTTCGCCGTGCAGGGCTTCCTCGACGAGGCCGCCGCCGCCGCCCGGCGCGACCCCTTGGAGCTGCGGCGCGAGCTGCTCGGCCCGCCGCGCGAGGTGCCCTACGCCAATTACGGCGGCCCGCGTTTCGACACCGGGCGCCTGCGGGCGGTGCTCGACCTCGCCGCCGCGCGGGCGGGATGGGGCAAGCCGCTGCCGCCGGGCCGGGGGCGGGGGATCGCCTGCAACTTCACCTTTGGCTCCTATGCCGCCCACGTCGCCGAGGTCTCGGTCGACGAGCGCGGCGCGGTCGAGGTGCACCGGCTGGTGGCGGCGGTGGACTGCGGCACGGCGGTCAACCCGGCGGGGGTGGAGGCGCAGGTCGCCGGCGGCACCCTGGACGGGCTCAACGCGGCTCTGCAGGCCGAGATCACGGTGGCCGCGGGGCGCACCGAGCAGAGCAACTTCCACGACTACCTGCTGCTGCGCCATCCCGAGGCGCCGCCGGTCGAGGTGGCGATCGTCCCCAGCCGCGAGCGGCCTACCGGCATGGGCGAGATCGCGGTGCCGACGGTCGGGCCGGCGGTGGCCAACGCCATCTTCGCGGCCAACGGCCGGCGGGTCCGGCGGCTGCCGCTGCGCGGCCAGGATTTGCGGCCGGCCGCCGCTGCCGCCGCGCGGCAGGACGCGGCGATCGGCAACGGCCCGTTCAGAGAGAGGTGACATCGTGCACGACTCCATCCTTTCCATCGTCGGCAGCACCCCCGTGGTGCCGCTGCGCAGGCTCTTCGCGGACGCGGGATTCTCGGTTTTCGCCAAGCTCGAGATGCTCAACCCGGGCGGCAGCATCAAGGACCGGCCGGCGCGCGTCATCGTCGAGCAGGCGATGCGAGAGGGCAGGATCGGTCCGCACTCGGTCGTCGTCGAGTCGAGCTCGGGCAACATGGGCATCGGGCTGGCCCAGGTCTGCGCTTTCCACGGCCTTCGCCTCATCTGCGTGGTCGACGTCAAGACCACGGCGCAGAACATCCAGGTGCTGCGCGCCTACGGCGCCGAGATCGAATGCGTCAGCGGCCCGGACCCGGTCACCGGCGAGCTCCTGCAGGCGCGGTTGAACCGTGTCCAGCAGCTGCTGCGCGAGATCCCCGGCGCGTTCTGGCCCAACCAGTACGTCAACCGCGCCAACCCCGCCTCCCACTACCTGGGCACCATGCGCGAGCTGGCGGCGCAGCTCGACGGACGCATCGATTTCCTCTTCGTCGCCACCAGCACCTGCGGCACGCTCACCGGCTGCGCCACCTACCTGCGCGAGCAGGGGATGAAGACCCGGGTCATCGCCGTCGATTCCGTGGGCAGCCTCATCTTCAGCGACGTCAAGAGCCCGCGCCTGGTGCCCGGCCTGGGAGCCGCGATGAAGCCGCCGCTGCTCGACCGGTCGCTGGTCGAGCGCTGCGTGCACGTCAGCGACCTCGAGTGCGTGGTGGGGTGCCGGCGGCTGGTGGCGCGCGAGGCGATCCTCGCCGGCGGTTCCTCGGGAGCGGTGGTGATGGCGGTCGAGAAGCTGCGCCGCGAGATCCCCGCCGGCGCGGTCTGCGCGGTGATCCTCGCCGACCGCGGCGAACGCTATCTCGACACCCTATACTCCGAGAGCTGGGTCAGGAGCCATTTCGGCGACGTCGAGCACCTCTGGCGAGAGGCGCCGGTCGAAGTCCCCGCCGCCGCCGCCGTCTGAGGGCGGCGATCGTGTAGAGTCCTCTCGCCAAGCACGCCAGGGCGTACCGTCCGTCCTTCGCCGCCCAAAGCCGCCGCCGGCCCTGTCCCTCGCGCCGGCTCGCCGGCGCATCTCTCGGTGGGAGCGCGCTCCGGCGTGCTGCCTTCCCACGGAGGAGTCATGAACAGTGCCATGGAGTTGCCGTCCCGCGGGTTGCCTTTCCGCGGCCAGAGATCCGCGAGGCGGCCGCCGTCGCCGGACGCCGTGTTGCTTCTGCTGCTCCTGCCGCTCGCCGGGATGGCGGCCGGCTGCTCGCTGTTTGACACCGGCATGTCGGAGGCCAAGGACCTGCAGCGCGTCGGCCTGCCCGCCCAGGCCGAGATCGTGTCCATCGGGGAGACCGGCCTCACGGTCAACGACGATCCGGTGATCACCCTGGGGGTCGAGGTGCGGCCGGCGGACCGGCCGCCCTACCAGGCGACCATCAAGCGCCTTCTCGTGTCCCGTCTCGAGATCCCGCAGTTCCAGCCCGGCAAGGTCATTCCGGTCCGCTTCGACCCCAAGGACCCCTCGCGGGTGTCCTTCGACCTGGGTCCGCCGAAGGCCGCGAGGACCGGCAATCCATTCACCGACGA
>DATKFK010000409.1:0-5951 GCA_035544375.1 Thermoanaerobaculia bacterium | reverse complement strand
GGTGCCAAGTCATCCCCTTGCGGTGTGAACGGCGGTTCAACCACGCGCGCCAGATCCAAGCCAGCTTGTCTCGAAACTTTACCAGGGCCAAGAAGTTACCTGTGATGCCGTAGTACTGGTAGTACCCTTTCAGTTTGCGAGTCAGCTGTTCGTGCTGCCAGGGCCGTGGGTAGTGCCGATGCGTCCGGCACCACTCGTTGACCTTTCGCAGTGATCGTCTTAGCCGGTCTTTGCTCGTTCTGCGCTTGAGCGCCCAGCTTCCGGTCTGCGCCCTCCCCCAGTAGTGCGTGAAACCCAGCAGGTCGAAGGTCCCCGGCCGCTGCTGTCTGGCCGGGCTCTCACTGCGGCCGGCCGTTGGAAGCGGATCAGCCGCGTCTTGTCGGGATGGAGTCGCAGACCAAACCGGGCGAACCGCTTGGCCAGGACTCCCGCCACGCGAGAGGCGTCCTGCTCCGTCGCGAAGACGACGACAACGTCGTCGGCGTAGCGCAGGAGGCAAGGAACTCCCTCGGCAGATGTGAAGCAGGCGGCCGAAAGAGAGCCCGAAGCCTGCGGTGTGGAGGCGAGGGAGTTCGCGACGTTGATCCTGAACGCTGTGGAGTAAAGGCCGTGTTGCGGCACTTCTTGCCGACACTCCTGGCAATGACGACAGGGGACCTGGTGTTCAGGTATCTCGCGGCCCAACGGCGCAGGCAGCGCGCCGCGCACCGTGTTTGCGCCAACGTTACCGAACGTAGCCATGTAGCGCTGCATTTCCACCACCCCGATGACCACTCAGGCGTCTCGACGCCTAAGGAAACCGTGTGAAACGGCTGGTGGGGCGAAGCGCTTCGGTCAGACCGAGGAGATCGAAAGCCTCCATCTCCCACTTCGGCCTCGAGCCCGACGCGGCGTCGTCCGCCGCCGCGAACGCTTCGAGCCCGGCGTTGAATGGGTCGCTGGTCATGCCCTTGCCGCCCCGCCAGGGCGGCAAGGAACAGCGCCGTCGCAAATCGCATGTTGTCGGAAGGTTAAGCCGCCGTTGCGCGCCAGTCCCGGCGGCAGTTCGTTCGACCCGTGCACGGCGTGCCTGCCGGGCGCGCCGTAGGGACGGCTCGAACGAAGGTTCCGCCCAACCCTCGTGGCGCACTCGGGATCTCAGCAGTTGAACGCCGGTTCGGGCCGGCAACCGTCGCCGGGCGAGGATCAGATGAAAGGTGCCACTCTTTCGGTATGGCGCAACGGCAGCGAGGGGTTGCGCTACCTGCTGCAGCTGAGCGAGGTCATCGCGGTCGCGCCGGTCCTCCATTCCCTGACCTCGGAGCAGCGGGGCAAGATGGCGGAGTCGCTCGGCGAGTTCGCCGAATGCCTTGTCGGCTCGGCGGCCGACGAGTGGTTGCGCGAGCTGGGGCAGATCCTCTTCCAGCAGATCTTCCCCGAGGTGATCCGGGTGCAGCTCCGTGAGCTCGACGAGCCGCTCACCGTACTCACCGAGGATCTCAGCCTGCCGTGGGAGGTCCTACACGACGGTAACGATTTCCTCTCCCTGCGCATCCCGTTCGCGCGCAAGCTGGTGCGTCGCGAGCGGATCGGGAGGTATCTTGGGCTCCCCCGTCGCGCGCGGCCGCAGGAAGAGGGGTTCGCGGCCCTGGTGATCGCCGATCCGACCGGCGACCTCGCCGGGGCGCGCCTGGAGGGGGAGGCACTGCACCAGTACTTCAGCCAGCAGGGGACGTGTGACGTCCTCTTCGGCGCCGAGGCGCAGGACCGCAACGTCCAGCGCCTTCTCATCTCGCGCTCGTACTCGGTGATCCATTACTGCGGCCACGTCGACTACGACCGCCGCCTGGAGACGAGCTCGCTGCGCCTGCACGACCGCGCGCTCTCCGCGGACGAGATCCTCCCGGTCTTCCGCGGCTGTCCAGTCGTCTTCCTCAATGCCTGCTACAGCGACCTCCACCTCGAGGTGCACGAGGCCACGCCGTCCAACGACGGTCTGGTGCGCACGGAGAGCCTGGCCGAGGCGTTCATGTGCGGCAACGAGCGCGGCGTCGCGCCGGCCGTTGTCGGGGCGATGTGGAAGATACCGGATGAGCCGCAGGAGGCGGGGCAGGAGTTTGCGCTTGCCTTCTACCACAACCTGCTCGCCGGCTGGGCGGTGGGCGAGGCGCTGCAGGCGAGCCGCCGGATGGCGCGGGACCGCCAATGGGGACCGACGGTCTGGGGGCCGTATGTGCTCTACGGCGATCCACTGCTCAAGCCGTTCAGCCACGGCGACCGCGACCGGGAGGCGAAACGGCTGATGCGGGAGGGCGACCGGCGGCGGGCGGAGGCCGAACCCGATTCTGAGCCGGCAGCGCCATTCGACACGGTCGCTCGCCGCATCGTCCATGAGGCTCTGCGCGAGGCAAAGCGCATGGCGCAGTCGGGCCTTGGCACCATGCACCTGCTGATCGGGGTCTGCGATGCCCGCCTCCCGGTCGTTGAAAGGGCCTTCGAGGAGAAGGGGATCGCCCGCGAGGTGGTCTGCGACGAGGCGAGGTCTCGTGCGCGTACGCTGATCGCTCCACGCGACTCCGACTTCGGCATCTCCCCCAACGTCTTCGCGACGTTCCAGCATGCGATGGAGCGGGCCACCGCGCTGGGGCGCGACGAGGTGACAGGCGAGGACCTGCTGGCCGGTCTGCTGCAGTGCGAGGACGGAACGGGTAGGGAGATCCTGGACCGGCACGGGCTTTCGGCCGAACTGCTGCTCGGCGGGTTGGCCCGGGTGAGTTTCGGTCCTCTGGGCCAGGAGGACTGCACACCCGAGGCCTGGCAGGTGCTGATGGACGCGATGCGGACCGCGCAGGACGCCGGCGGCAGCCTGGTGGGAACGCCGCACCTCTTCGCCGGCTTGCTGCAGGACGATCAGGGACCGCTCGCACAAGGGCTGCGCCGGCTGGGCGTGGAGCCCGCGGCACTGCACCAGCCCCTTGGCGTCCGCGGGGGCACCGAGGCGCTGCGCGACGCGCGCGGGATCTTCGAGGTCTCGGACAGCGTCCGGGACATCCTGCTGCGTGCCCGTGCCAACTCACACCTGGACCAGCGCGACAAAATCACCCCGGCCGACCTGCTGGCGGCCTTCGTGGCCCACGGCGGCGGTCAGACCGGAGAGCTGCTGCGCCGCCACGGCCTGATGCTCGAAGCGCTGAGCAGCTCGCTCTTCGGAACCGACGGCGGGCTGGACATGACCCGCTTCGACGAGGGCGCCCAGAAGGTCCTCGCCAGGGCGCTGCAGTGCGCACGGCTCAAGGGGCACTCGGCGGTCGGAAGGATCCATCTCCTCTATGGGCTGCTGCTGGTCCCGAATGGTGATCTGCCGCGGCGCCTGCAGGCGCAGCAGCACGATGCCGAGCACTTGGCGGACCTGCTCTTCGCACGCATGGTGGAAGGGCCTACCCCCAATCCCGGTCTGCAGCCGGCGGCGGGCCACCTGGGGCGGGAGCTGATCCTGACGCTCTGCGCGGCTGAGGCCGAGGCGAAGAGCGAGGACCGACCGCGCATCGGCGAGTGGCAGCTGGCGCGGGCCTGTCTGCGCAGCGGCGGTGAGGCGGTGGAGGTGCTCATCGAGCACGGCGTCCGCTGGAGTCGGCTTCTTTGAGCGGAAGGTAAGGCAAGCGATGGCTCGGAGATCCCTCGCCGCCCTGCAGGCGGCCGCACGACCGCGGCGCTGGCTGCTGCTGCGCCGGCCGCTCGCGGAGCGGCGGCAGGCCTTGGGCGAGCTGGCGGGGCGGGCCGCCGGCGATGCCCGTGCCGCGCGCGCCGTGAACCAGGCGTGGACCGTGCTGCTGCGCGAGGGCAACGGTACGCTGCTCGCGGATCTGGCATCGCAGATCGAACGGTACCGGCTCGGCTTTGCGGTCGAAAACCTGGTCGCTAGCTTCTCAGTGGCGGCGCTGGCGGAAGATCCCGCGCGGGTGCGCGAGGCGGCCGTCCGGGCCGTGGCCACGTTGGGGCTTGCCGCGGTGCCGAGCCTGGCCCGCGCGCTGCTCAATGGCGACGTGACCGCCGCTGCGTGGGCGCTGCTCGGGCTGCGGCGGATCGGGCTCGGCAAGGCGATGGAGGCGCTTGCCGCCTGGGGCCGCGACGCCGGCGCCGAAGCTCGGGAGCGCCTGGCGGAGCGCCTGGCGAGCACCAGCCAGCAGTCGTGGGGCGACCTGATCGACGGACTGGCCGCCGGCCTGGGAGGCGCCGCGGAGGCGCGCGACCTCGCCCGGCAGGTCCTCTCGCGGCTCGACCCGACGCAGCTCGAAAGGGAGTGCCAGCGGCTCTGGGTCGCACAGCGGTCGTCGTCGTCGCGCACCCTCCTCGCCGAGCTCTTCGACTACGCCCAGGAGGGATTGCAATGAAGCGGCGGCCCTGGTGGTGGCTCACACCGCTGGGCAGGGTGCGGATCGCGCTCGCCGATGCCGAGCAGCCAGCCGATCCGGCGTGCGCGCTTCGCAGGCTGTGCAAGGCGCTCGCCGTGCTGCGCGGGCCGCGGCGGGCCGGGAGGGCGGGCACTGCCGAGTTGTTGCAGCGATGCCTCGAGCGGGTGATCGACCTGGCACTCCGCCTGGGCGACCTGAGCCGGGCGGCCACCGGGCTGCGCCAGCTGGAGGGCTGTACCTCCGCCGAGCGCTGCCTCGACCGCCGCTACGGGCTGGTTGTGGCCGCGAGAGCGGCGGGCAGCACGGCTACCGCAATCGAGCAGGCGAGGCTCTACGTCGGAAACGCGTGCAGCGATGGCGCCCGGGTCGCCGGGCTGCTGCGCTGGGCGCTCACGGCCTCGCCGGACGGTGCGCGACCGCTCGCGCTGGCAGTCCATCGGCGCTTCAGGCAGTCGGCGGAAACGGAGACCCTGCGCCAGCTCTGCCTGGCGCCCGACCGCTTGGACGACGCCGCGCAGGCCGAGGTGATCGCCGCGGCGACCCTGCCTGAGTCGCTGGCCGCCTGGCAAGGCCTGTGTGCTCGCGCCCACGGGCTCCGTGCCAGGTGTGCGGCGGCCGGCGGCAGGTGGGCGGAGATGCTAACCGAGGCGCAGGCGGCGCTGGTGCTGGACCCGGGTGTCCGGTCTTACCGCTACTGGGCCGCGTTGGCCCTGTTGCGCAACGACCGGGCAGCCGAGGCGCTCGCCGGTCTGCCCGGCGCGGCGGACCGGCTTCCGGAGGAGCAGCGGCTGGCCACCATCGCGACGCTGACCGCCGAGCCGGAGCTGCGGCGGGTAGAGGACTGCCTGCGGGCTCTCGAAGGGGCGCTGAGACCGCCCTCCGGGACCGAGGCGGATCTCGCGCTCGCCGCTCTGCGCCGGGCGCTCCGGCCTGACGTGGGCGATCCCAGGGAGCGGCTGCTCGAGATCCGCCGCTCGAGCGAGCGCGTCGAGCGTGCGGCCGGCAGGCTGCCCTGGAGCGAGTACAACATCGCCGTCGCCGAAGCCTGCGCCGAGGCTGACTTCGCCCGGGCGCAGAAGCGACTGGCGGCGTTGGACGAGACCGCGGCACCGGAAGGCGGCTGCCCGGCCTTTCTCCTCCGTGGGGCCTGCGCGGCGATCCTCGGTCGCGGCGCCATCCTGCGCGATGCACTCGCGGCAGGCGAGGTGGGCGACGGGGACTTCGCGAGGGATGAGGAGCTGCTGCAGGCGGTGCTCGCGGCGTTCATGGTGCTCTGTCCTCCTGACGGCGGGAGCAGTTCCGAGGCGGCTCCGCCCCCTGGTGCAGAAACGCGGCTCGCGAGCCTCGCGGCGGTTCCTGGACGTCTGGCGCGGGCCCTGCCGGCGCTCGCCGGTCTCGCAGCGGTCCTGGCCGACGTGATGCAGGCGCCCGAGGAGGAGGGCGGCGCCGTGGCACCCCCGGTCGGTGGCCAGATGCTGGCAGCGAGCCCTTGGGCTGCGTGGGTCTGGGAGCGGTTGCGGCTGGCGAGTGCCATGACCGCCGGCATCATGGACGCCCTCA
>DATKFK010000408.1:0-4170 GCA_035544375.1 Thermoanaerobaculia bacterium | reverse complement strand
CGTCGATCCACAGCAGGGCCGCGAGAGCGCCGCCGGACAACCGCGGCAATCCCTGCCGCAGCCGGGCGCGCAGCGCCGCCGGCTCGATCGGGGCGTCCGGGGCGAGGACGACGGCGGGGCGCGCGCCGGCGCCGGCCACGTCCGGCGCATCCTCTTGCTCGCCGAGCCAGATCTGGAAGTCGTCGGGCCCGCCTCCCAGGTCGTGCACCGCCTCCGCCACCAGCCGCGTGAAATCGACCTCCCCCAGCTTGACGCCTTCGGCGGCGATCTTCTCCGGGCTCTGCACCTCCGCCACTCGCCAGTCGAGGCCGGCGCGGCCGAGAGCGCAGGCGCAGGGCTCCCGCCGCAGCACGCCGTGGTCGCCCAGCTCGACGTTGAGGAGCACCAGGGGCGCCGCCAGCGTCAGCGAGGTGACGGCGAGCGGCCCGGAGACGCCCTCGGGCCGCCCGTTGACCAGCGCCGCCTGGCCGGCATACAGGTGCATGTCGGCACCGCTGGCACCCAGCGGGCAGGCCCCGGCGAGAAAACCGGTCTCGGTGGCGGCGTAGCGCCCATACGCCCGCAGACCGGCCCGCGCCAGGACCCGCCGGCGGGCCTCGCCGAGCGGCTCGCCGCCGGCGAAGACCACCTTGCCGTCGAGGTCGAGCCCCGCGGCCCGCGCCGCACCCGCCACGCGCTGGGCCGCGCCGGCGAAGCACTTGAGCAGCGCCGGCCCCGGCGCCGCGGCCAGCCAGCGGGCCACCTCCACCGCCCGCTCCGGCGGCAACCATTCGGCAGCCGGACCGAGCTCTGGCAGCAGCCGGCGCGCCGCCCGCCAGCCGCGGTCGGCCCAGAAGGCCAGGCCGTCGCCGGCCGCCGGCGCCGGACTGGGCGAGAACCAGCGGCGCGGCGGGCGCCCGAGCTTGGCGTGCGCCAGCAGGTTGTGCAACCCGGCGATCCCTGGCGGCCCGGGCAGCCAAAGCGCCAGCGGCGCCGCGGCGAGACCGTGGCTCGCGAGCAGCAGCTGCTCGTACGCCGCCTCGGCGGCGAGAAACTCCCAGCCATAGCTCACCGGCAGGGGACGGCCGCCCCCGCTCCTCGCCGTGGTGCCGCTGCTGGCGCCGGCCACCGCGCCGCGGACCGCCGGGTTCACGAGGTCGCGCGGCAGAAGCTCGAGCTCCAGGCCGGACCGCCGCAACGGCACCCGGCCGCGCAGCTCGTCGACGCTCACCCGCACCCCCGCGGCGCGCAACCGCAGCAGCGCCGCCTCCAAGCCGTCCGCCTCCACCATGCGGCGCAGGTCGCCGGCCTCGCATCCCGCCCACAGCAACAGCCGCCGGAGCGGGCTGCCGGGCACGCCGTAGATCAGCCGGTCCGCCGCCGCGAGGAAGGCCGCGCCGCGCCGGCGGACCTGCTCCGCGACGGCCGCGCCCGCCGCGGCCGGAGCGAGCGGCCGCCCCAGGAAGGCGGGCAGGCCCGCCGCCCGCCGCAGCAGGGCGGCGAGGTCCCGCCACGGCGGCGGGCGGCGCCGTGCCCCGCTCAAGGGCCGAGCGCCTCGAGGAACCGCAGGTCGCGGTAACCCGCCGGCGCCTGCCGCAGGTAACCGAGCTCGCGCATCAAACCGAGGATCTGCGACATGGCCGCGTCGTTGCGGATCGCCTGCGGGTCGGGGCGGTTGACCTCGAGGGCGCGGCGGATGATGGCGGCGCTCACGCCGATGAACGACTCGCCGGCGCGCGCCGCCTCGTCGGGAGCGGCGAGGACGCGGCGCGCCGCCGCCGTGTAGGCGCTCACCACGCGTTGCACCAGGTCCGGCTCGCGGTCGATCAGATCGCTGCAGGTGGCCAGCGAGCAGCCCGGAGCCCCGGGCCACACGTCGCCGGTGCGCAGCAGCACACGGCCCAGGCCGAGATGCTCGAGCATGGCGGCGTAGGGCTCGACCATCGCGGCGGCATCGGCGCCCTCGCCGACGAAGCTCAGGATGGCGCCGTCGCCCGACGGCTGGCGAACCAGCCTGGCATCCTGCCAGCCGAGGCGCCGCAGCAGCGCCATGGCCGTGAGGTCCTTGATCCCTCCTTCCTGCGGCACGGCGACGCGCCGCACCGCCGCCGGCGCCAGGCCGGCGCGCACCACCAGCGCCGCCTCCTCGACGCCGGAGCCGGCCACCAGGACGAGGCGCCTGGTTCCCTCCGACACGTCAGCCGCCACCCGCGTCCAGGGGATGACGGCGAAATCGACGTCTCCCGCACGCAGGCGATCCGGCACCGTCCAGGCGGTCGGCGCCACGATGGGCTCCGCCGCGATGCCCTCCGCCGCAAAGCCGCCCGCCTCGATCGCCACGTAGGCCGGAAGCTGGCAGACGCCGCGCAGCAGCGCCAGGCGAATTCGCCGCATTCTCGAATCCTTTCTGACTGCCGGCGCCGGCGGCAAGCCCGAGCCCCGCGTCCCTCCCTGCGCTTCGGCAATCGGTCTTGTCTAACCCCGCAGGCGGGGACAGAGCTCACATCGCAACCCGCGCGCCGGGCAGAAGCTCAGCCGGCAGCCCACGCTCTCGCCCTGAAGCAGCAGCGCCACCCGGCCCAGCTTCTGGCTGTGCCGGCCCTTCAGGAGGATCACCGTGCCGGGAGCCAGCTCGTCGCGCAAGGCGGCGGCGGCTTCGTGGCTCCCGGCGTAGTGCTCGACCTGCGGCGCCTCCCGCCCCGCCTCGCGGACGCCCACCAGCAGCCGCTTGAGCTCGTGCCGCGAGCCGACGAAGAGCAGGCGTTGGGCGGCCGTCGCCGCCAGGCGTCCGTACCGCCGGTAGGCCGCTCCCTGGGTGCCCGGCGGTTCGTCGAGCGTGCCCAACACCGCGACCCGCCGCGAGCCGGGAAGGCTGGCAAGGATCTGCAGGGCCGACTCGGCGGTGGGCCAGTGACCCTTCCAGGCATCGTGGAGCAGCCAGGCGCCGCCAGGGAGGGGCAGCGGATTCAGTCGCCACGCCAGCGGCGGCAGGGACGCGATGCGCGCCGCGACGAGCGGCGCGGCGACGCCCGAAGCGAGCCCCGACACCGCCCCGAAGGCGGCGCAGCGCGCCAGGTCGGGCCCGACCCACTGGCTGGCGATCTCGATGGCCTCGCCGCCGGGCCCGGCGAGACGCAGGCGCGTGCCGCGCGGCCAGTCCGCGGCGGCGCTCGCGATCCGCCATTCGCAGTCCGCGGCGACGCCGACCCGCACGACCGGCGCCGCGCTCGCCGCCGCGATGGCGCGGCAACGCGGATCGTCGCCGTTGACCACCACCAGGCCGCTTCGCGCCACGGCCTGCGGCAACAGCGCCTTCTCGCGCGCCAGCGCCTCCTGGTCCGCGAAAGCGTGGAGATGCTCGGTGCCGATGGCGGTCAGCACGACGAGGTCCGGCCGCAGCAGCCGCGCGTAGGCGCGCATCTGGCCGGGGCGGGAGATGCCGACTTCGAGCACCAGGCATGGCTGCCGCGGCCGGCAGCGCAGGAGAGCGGCGGCGAGGTGGCTGCCGTAGTTCGGGCGGTCGGGATCGAACGGCGCGCCCGCGGCGGCGGCGGCCGCGGCGGCGGTGCTGGTCTTGCCCAGCGAACCGGTGACGGCCCAGACACGCGTGCGGCGCAGCGCCGTGCGGCGCCACATCCAGGCCGCCGGGTAGAGGACCGGCCAGGCCAGCCAGGCCGCCAGCGCCGAACGGCGGAAGACGACCCGTTGCCAGGCCCGCAGCAGCCAGGGCGGACCGCGACGGAGCCGCGGCCTCATGCCGCCGCATCCTCGCCGCGGACGCCGCGCCAGCCGGCGGCGGCAGGCGGTGCCAGGCGCGGCGGGTCGAGGTAGACGCGGTGCCAGATCTCGATCAGCACCAGCAGGTGCAGGCGGTTGCGGTCGAAAGGCAGGGCGCGCCGGCGGCGCAGGCGCGCCAGCAGCCGGCCGACGTAGCGCGGTTGAAAGAGCCCGCGGGAGCGCAGGACCGGCGGGGCGAGAAGGTCCGCCGCGAGGTCCAGGAAGCCGGCGGCGTCCCAAAGGCGCAGCGGATTCCTCTGGCCCTGCTTGCGGCGCGCCAGGATGGCCTCGGGCACCAGGCCGCGCGCCGCCTCGCGCAGCACCATCTTCTCGTCCCGCCATGCCACCTTGAGCGCCAGCGGCACCCGCGCCGCCAGCTCGACCACTGCCGCGTCGAGGTAGGGCAGCCTGGCT
>DATKFK010000407.1:0-3063 GCA_035544375.1 Thermoanaerobaculia bacterium | reverse complement strand
GCGGCACCTGGACGGCAGAGGGATTGAAAGGCGAGACGGGTGTCGTCGATGGGTCCGCCACGGGTGTCCTGTTGTATCACCGGGGCTCGGCAGCAGCAAGCAGAGGTGTCGTCACCGTCGTTGCCGTCGTCGCCCCGTGCAAAAGCGGCGGCATCATCCACCGCCAGGCGCGGCAACACCGGCTCCGCCTGCCGGGCGGTCCGTGCGGCCTCACCGCCCGCGAGGCAACAGGCGCAACTTGGCGTCCACCAGCTGCCAGAGCTCGGACAGGTCGAGATGGATCTCGGGAGTGGCCGGAGACCGATACCTGCCCGTGACCTGTGGCGCCGCCGCGAAGCCGCCCGTTCCGTGGATCAGGAACTCGATCTGCCGCCGCTCGTGGTCGACCAGCCAGTATTCCTTGACACCCGAAAGGGCATAAAGGTTCTGCTTCACGCTCCGATCGTAGCTGGCCGTGCTGGGAGAAAGGACCTCGACCACGAGATCAGGAGCGCCCTCGATCCGGTTGCCGACGATCGCGAGGCTGGGGGACGAGACATAGACGAGATCCGGCTGCACGACCGAGTGGTCAGCCATCACCATGTCAGGCGGTGGCTGGAGGACGAGACCGCCGGCTGCATCGGCCAGGGGGCCGAGCAGCTGCCCCAGTACGTAAGAGACGATCTGATGCCGCGAGAACGGGCTCGCGGTCACGTGCAGCCTCCCGAATACCAGCTCGCAGCGTGGCTCATCCGGCAGCTGTTCATAGTCCCGCAGCCGGTACGGACCCAACGCAGGCTGTGCCGTTCCCGTAAGGAGCCCCGTGGTCATCGACCAAAGTATAGCCGATGCAAGGCAGCGGGAGCCGCGGTTTCAGGAGGAGAAGGCGGGGCTTCATCGCGTGTGACCCATACGGCGCAGTATACGATAGTCAGCGCCCCAAAGGGCACAAATTTTTTTATTCCGGTACTGCAAAGTGAGCCCGGCGTGGCCGGCTCAAAAGAGCTTGGCGTCAGATCACATATGAGCTTTGTTACTCCGATAATCTGATGTGTCAATAGCGACGACCCAGGTAACACAAAGCCTATGGTGACGCCCTATCGTCTGCGCCTTGCTCATCAACGACAGCGCCACAGCGCCACTCTGATTTGTCAGGAAAGGCTTTCACTTTGCTTGCCTGATCCGTCATACTCGTGCCTGTATAGGTACATCGGATGTCATTTCAAAACATCGGCAAGGCGCTCGCGATTCTCCGCCGGAAGCACGGGCTCTCCCAGGCCGAGCTCGCCCAGAGCTGCGGCATCGGTCGCGCCCAGCTCTCCAGATACGAGGCGGGCAAGGAACTGATGAAGCTTCCCACTCTCGAGAGGATGCTGAGTCAATTGACGGTGGAGCCCGAAGAGTTCTTCCGTTTCGTCCGCACGCTGGACGCATCGCCGCCGCCGCCGCACCAGCGACGAGGCCCGAGTCGAGTGGACGAACGCCAGCTGGCGGCAGCCTTTCAAAACCTGCATGCCGCGATCGACGAGCTTCGGGAGGTGGTGGAGCGCTCCATCGACCCCGCCACCCGCTTCGCGAGGCTCATCGACGAAGCTGCCGCGAGCAGCAACGCGATCGCCGGCATCACCGACCCGTGACCTGCCGGCCGCACGGCGGCATCGCCAAGGGCGCCGGCGCCCCTCTGCGCCTATAATGATCGGCGTGGAGCACGAGCCGCCGCACAACCGTCCCCGCCCGACCCCCGGCGTCCAAGGGCGGCGCTGGCGCTGGTTCCGCTGGACCTGGCCGCTGCTGGTGGCGGTGCTGATCGGCACCACCGTCGGGGTGAGCGTCGCCGCCCTCATCCACGTGCCGCAGGTCGGGGCGCTCGCCACCTTCACCCCCAACCTGGTGACCCAGTTGCTGGCCGTCGACGGCAGCGTCTTCGCCTCCTTCGCGCGCGAGCGCCGGATGATGCTCAAGGAGGGGGAGATTCCGCCGGTGATCGAGAATGCGCTGCTCGCCTCCGAGGACAGCAACTTCTTCCGGCACGGCGGCATCGACGCCATGGGCATCGCCCGCGCCGCCCTCGACGACCTGCGCGCCGGGCGGATGAAGGAAGGCGGCTCGACGATCTCGATGCAGCTTGCCCGCACCCTGTTCCTCACCCGCGAACGCAAGTGGCGGCGCAAGATCGAGGAATCGCTGGTCGCCGTCGAGCTCGAGAAGAGCTTCAGCAAGCAGCAGATCATCACTCTCTACCTGAACCTGGTGAACCTCGGCCACGGCAACTACGGCATCGAGGCGGCGTCGCGCTACTACTTCGGCAAGCCGGCAAAGGCGGTGACCCTGTCCGAGGCCGCGACGCTGATCGGCATCATCCCGGCGCCCAGCCGCTACAGCCCGTACCGCGAGCCGGAGCTGGTGCTGCGGCAGCGCAACCGGGTGCTGCGGCGCATGCTGGAAGAACGGCTGATCACCGCGGACGACTATCAGAAGGCGGCCGCGCAGCCGTTGCTGGTCACCTCGCAGCAGCCGGAGGAGAGCTTCGCTCCCTACTTCGCCGAGGAGGTCCGCAAGTACCTCGAGGCCACCTATGGCGCCAACATGCTCTACGAGGGCGGCCTGCAGCTGCAGACCACGCTCGATCCCCGCATCCAGCGTGCCGCCGAGCAATCCATCCGGGCCGGCCTGCTCCACGTCGATCACCGCCGCGGCTGGGGCGGCCCGATCGCTCATCTGGACGAGAGCGCTCTCGAACAGCAGAACCTGCCCGCCGCGTTCGTCCAGGGCCGCCCGGTGGCCGGCCGCTGGTACCAGGGCATCGTGCTGGAAGCCGACCGGGTCGCCGCCCGCGTGCGCGTCGGCAAGCAGGTCTTTTCGCTGGCGCCCAAGGGCATGGCCTGGACCGGCCATGCTCATCCCGGCGACCTGCTGCGGCGCGGCATGGTGGCCTGGTTCCGCTTCGAGGTCCCCGAGGTCAAGCCGGCAAAGGGCAAGAAGGCGGCAGCGGCCGCGAGCCCGTCCGGCGACACGCCGACCCCAACTCCCCTCGAGCTGATGCTCGAGCAGGAGCCGCGCATGGAGGCGGCCGGCCTGGTGATC
>DATKFK010000406.1:0-3113 GCA_035544375.1 Thermoanaerobaculia bacterium | reverse complement strand
CGTGCTGGTGATGGGGCCTGAGGCCGGGATGGCGAGGCGGCTGGCGGAGAGTCTGGCGGCGGCCGGCCGCGGCTCGCCGGCGCCGTTGACGTGCGCCTCGCTGCCGCCGGCGCCCGGTGACGCAGAGGAGAGGCCTCAGGCGCTC
This sequence comes from Thermoanaerobaculia bacterium, assembly GCA_035544375.1. Classification (GTDB taxonomy): domain Bacteria; phylum Acidobacteriota; class Thermoanaerobaculia; order Multivoradales; family UBA5704; genus JASLEW01. The sequence goes on along the minus strand of DATKFK010000406.1, from coordinate 2,968 downwards.
GCGGCGCTCGCCGCACTGTACGCGGGGGGCGTGAGCGTCGATTGGCACGGCTTCCACCGCGGGATCGGACGGCGGGTTCCCCTTCCCACCTATCCGTTTCGCCGCCGGCGCTACTGGCTGCGCGCCGGCGAGGCGGCGCGGCCGGCGGCGGCCGCGGCGGATGCCGGCGCGGGAGGTGCCGGCGCGACCGCCCATCCGCTGCTCGGCCGCCGCTATCCTACCGCCGCCGCTCACTGCCTGTTCGTCGCGCGTCTCGGCGCCGGCGTACCGGCACTGCTCGACCAGCATCGCCTCGATGCCGCTGCCGTGCTGCCCGCGACCGCCTACCTGGAAATGGGGCTGGCCGCCGCGGCCGAGCTGGCGATCGGCGCCCTGGCTGTCGAGGACCTGGTCGTGCGCCGGCCGCTGGTATTGCCGCCCGCCGGCACCAGGCCGGTGCAGACGATTGCCACCGAGGGGCAGGACGGATGCATCGAGCTGAGCTGCTTCGCGGCCGACGACGAGAATGCGGCAGCCTCCTGGGAGCTGCACGCCACCTGGCGGCTGCGGCGCCGCGCCGAGCCGGTGCCGCAGCCGGCGGCGGTCCTGCCCCAGGATCTCAGGTCGCGGCTCGCGGCCGAGTTGGACGGCGGGGAGCTCTACAGGCTGCTTCAGGACAGCGGCCTGGACCTCGGTCCGAGCTTCCGATGGACGACGCGGATCTGGTGGGGAGACGGAGAAGCGCTGGCGCAGCTGCGGCCGGCGGCGCCTGCCGATCGCGCCGAGGACTACCACGTCCACCCGGGCCTGCTCGACGCCGGCATGCAGTTGACGCTGGCCATTGCCGGCCGCCGCGACGCCGCCTCCTTCCTGCCGCTGGCGGCCGGCAGCTGCCGTCTGTGGCCGGCGGCGGCGGCTCGTTGGTGCCACGTGGCGCGGCGCGACGCGGAATCGGTTCGCGGCGAGCTCTTCACCGCCGACGTCCGCCTGCTCGACGACGCCGGCCGCTGTCTGGTGGAGCTCTTGGGGCTGCAGGCGCGACGGCTGCGGCGCCTCCCCGCCCGCCTGGCGGCTGCCGGGGCGCCGGCAACGCTCGCCGCGGCGGCCGCATCCGATACGGAGATCGAATCCCTGCTGCACGAGGTGATCTGGCGGCCGGCGGCGCCGGCGTCCACGCCGCCGGCTGCGCTCCCGGCCGCCGCCCGCTGGCTGATCGCCGCCGACCTCCGGGGGGTCGGCGAGGCTCTGGCTGGCCTGCTGCGACGCCGCGGCGGCATGCCCGTGTTGGTCGGCGCCGGCGCGCCGGCGCCCCCTGAGGAGTGCCGACGCGATCTCCTGCGGGCGGCGGCGCAGGGTCCCTGGGACGCCGTCGTCCACCTCGCGGCCCCGGGCGCGGCGGCGCCTTTCCCCGCCTCCGGCGCGGACGGCGGGCAGACCGAGACGCTGCCGGAAACGTCCCTGGAGCTGGCCGCCGGCGTCCTCGACCTGGTGCGCGCGCTGGCGGACGCAAAGGGCGGCAGCCCGCGGCTCGTCCTGGTGACGCGCGGCGGGCAGGCGGCGCCGCCGGCGGCCGTCGCCGCCGGGCTGGCGCAGGCGCCGCTCTGGGGATTGGGGGCGGCGATCGCGCAGGAGCGGCCCGAGCTGCGCTGCTTGCGCATCGACCTCGATCCGCTGCGGCCGGAACCGCCCGCCGCGGAAGCGGCGGCGCTCTACGACCTGATCCAGTCGAGCGGCGGCGCCGGCCAGGCCGCTTGCCGCCAGGGCGTCTGGTACGAGCCGGCGCTCGTCCCTTGCGCCGATGCCCGTCGTCCGTCGGGGGTGCTGCGCCGCCCAGAGGGAGGCTACAGGCTGGAGGTGGAGCAGCCCGGCACGCTGGACGCGCTGCGGCTCGCGGCGCGCGCCCGCGCTCCCCTGGCGCCCGGCGAGGTCGAGCTCGAGGTCGAGGCGGCCGGCCTCAACTTCCGGGACGTGTTGAACGCGCTGGGCACCTATCCCGGAGATCCCGGTCCCCTCGGCCTCGAGTGCGCCGGGAGGGTGACCGCCCTGGGGGCCGAGGCCACGGGACTGGCGATCGGCGACCGGGTCTTCGGCATCGCGTTCGGCAGCTTCGCGGACCGCGCGACGGCGCCCCGGGAGCTGCTGGCGCCGGTGCCCGAGACGCTGACGATGGAGGAGGCGGCGACGGTGCCGGTGGCGTTCCTCACCGCCCTCTTCACCCTCCGTCGGCAGGCGCGGCTGGCGCCGGGGGAACGGGTGCTGATCCACGGCGCCGCCGGCGGCGTCGGCCTGGCCGCGATGCAGGTGGCGCTGAGATCCGGGGCGCGGGTTTTCGCCACCGCCAGCCCTGGCAAGTGGGAGCTGGTGGCGCGGGCCGGAGCGGCGGCGGTGTTCGACTCTCGCTCGCTCGATTTCGCTCGCGAGCTGCCGGCTCGCAACGGCGGCCAGGGCATCGAGGTGGTGCTCAACTCACTGGCCGGCGAGTTCATCCCCAAGAGCCTGGGGCTGCTGGCCCCGGGCGGGCGCTTCCTGGAGATCGGCAAGACCGGCATCCTCGATCGCAGCGGGGCGGCGGCGCTGCGCCCGGACGTCGCCTACTCGACCTTCGACCTGGTGGAAACCTGCCGGTCCGAGCCGGGAGCGATTGGCTCGCTGCTGCGAGACCTGGCGGCCGGGCTCGCCGCCGGCGTCTGGCGGCCGCTGCCGCGCACCGTCTGGCCGCTGGCCGAGGCGGTGGCGGCGTTCCGCTCCATGGCGCAGGCGCGGCACGTCGGCAAGATCGTTCTCAGCGGCCGCCCGGATGCCGGTCGCCGCCCCGTGCTGCGGACCGACGCCACCTACCTGGTCACCGGTGGGCTGGGAGCGCTGGGACGGCGCGCGGCGGCGTGTCTCGTCGAGCTGGGAGCCCGTCACCTGGCCCTGGTGGGGCGGAGCGCCCCGACCGTGGCCTGCCGCACGGCGCTCGCGGCGCTCGCGGGATCGGGAGCGCGGT
>DATKFK010000405.1:0-8767 GCA_035544375.1 Thermoanaerobaculia bacterium | reverse complement strand
CCAGCGATTCCGCAGTTTGGGTCCGAGAGGGTGACCGAACCGGTGTTGGGGCGGCGGATTGGCGCTGGCGCAGAGGAGGCAGGGGCCTTGATGGTGACTTTCGGGGGGCCGTAGCGAGCCGGGAGAAGGGTGAGAGCGGGTGCTGAGGAGGCCGAATCCGGCGAAGGTGAAAGCGGCGGCTGGGCCCGGGGGTAAGGGCTTGGCAGGAAGCCGCTGCTGGGCGACGCAGGTCAGGGCGCGCGCGGGTCGGGCAGAGCCAAGCCGTCGTAGATCTCCTCGGCCAAGCAGCGGGCCACGTGGAGATGGCTGAAGCGACGGCGGCACTCGGGTTGGAGATTGCGCCGGGCGAATGCAAAGAAGACGTTGAAGGCGATCATGCCGAGCAGCCAGAAGCTCAGCAGGGCGTTGGGGTGATGGCGGTAGACGTGGTCGGCAAGCCAGCGGTGGGCAAACTCGTTGAAGCCCTGGTTTTCGATGTCCCAGCGGGCATGGCCCAGTTCGATGATCGCGCGGGTGCAGGCGCGATGGGTCGAGAGGGTGGTTACCCAGAGCCACTCGGACTCGGCCCGCGGAGCGGGTGGGCGTGACGTGCGGGTCTCGAGGGTCCGGACCACGCGCACCGCTCGGCCGGCCTGGGGCCAGCTCTCCAAGCCGGCCACATCCCAGGCCCGGCAATCGTCCGACAGCGCCTGCGGTGGGAAGGTTGCGAACAGAGCCCTGGCGTCCTTGACCAGGTCGCGGTCCTCGTTCTTGAGCACGCTCAGCACGTCCTTGCCGTGACTCAGCACCACGGCGTAGAGGCGAGGATCGGTGTAGAGGGCGTCGCCGAGCACGACATCGAACGCACGGGGATAGCGGTCGAGCACCCGCTTGAGCAGTCGCACTCCGGCGGCGATCTCATCTTCGCCGGGGCCCTGGGGCTCGACATCGAGCCAGAGCCGCAAGTCGCCGCTCAACAACAGGGCGCTGACCACCCGGTGATAGAACTGCCGGCGCGGCTGGCCCTCGCTGCCGACGAGGCGCACGCTACAGGTTGCGCAGTGGCGGTGGTACGAAGCGTGGGTTTCGTGCCCGTCGAGCACCAGCGCCGTCAAGCCGTGGCTGGTCGCCGGCAGGGCCTTGTTGCGCTTCAGGCGGGTATAGATCTGGTGCAGCGCCTCGCGCAGCGAGTCCGCCGCGAGGCGCTCCGGCACCCGGCCGAGGGTGTCGGCACTCGGCAGCGACGCACCCAGGAAACGGCGCCAGAACGGACTGCGTCGTGTCTGCGCGAGAGCGTTCAAGCTTCCCAGCCGGGCCAGCCACATGGCCAGCAGGCTCCGCACCACGACCGCTGTGGAGATGCGTGGTCGCCGCCGACCGTCGTGAATCCCAGCCACCCCGCGCGAGAGCGCCAGCACTTTCTCGGCGTAGGTCAACAGGCGGCGAAGGATGGTCAGACCTTCCTTTGCTGGAGCTTCTGCCAGTGCAACTCAGAAAGCTCTTCGAGCAGTTGGCGCAGCCGCTGATAGGCATCGACCCACTGGCGAGCTTGGGGTTCGAGTTCGTCGGGGATGAACAGCTGTCGTAGCTTGCCCTGCTCGCTGGCCACCAAATACAGGGCCTGGTGTTTGGCCCCTCCCTGCCTGCAGTGGCAAGTGGGCTTGCCGCAGCTGCGTTGTCGCAGCGACAGGTTGCCGCGCACCAGCCCCAGGCTCGCCAGGAGCTGCTTGAGCTCGGAGCGCAGTTCTCGCTCGCGAACACTCATGGCAGCGCGAGGGATGTCTGACATACATTTATTATGCCAGAATTGCTGCCAATGTCTACCCCGGACGCGAATCAGAATCTGCTCGCAACAGCTTATCGCGATCAAACGTCGTCGAATCAAGACCTTGTGTCTAGGGCTCAGGGGCTCCTGCGGAATCGCTGCCCCGCCTCTGCGGTCCCTAGGCCCCCGCCGTCCCGCGTCTCCCGAGGCCCCTCCGGCCCCTCTTTTCTCCCTCGAACGCGCAGACCGCCGCAATCCTTGATAGTCTTCGATAGTAAGCGCCAATCAGGGCAAAAGAAAGAGCCACACCCCCCCTCCGCAGCGGCCAGCGGCCATCGCGTCCGCTCCGCGGGGCTGGTTGGCCGCGGACCGCTGGCATGAACTTCAGGCAAACGCCGCTACTCGCCGGCCTGATCGCCATGGCGCTCTTGTTGCTGCGCTCCCCCGGGGGCCCGGCCAGCGCACCGCCGGCGGGCGCCGCCGGCGCCAATCCGTTTGCCATCGCCACCGGCGGCCCGACGACTGAGCAGGCGAGGATGGGAGCACCAAGCGCCGCGGTGGCGCCGCCGCCGGCGGAGGCGGCGCGGCGTGAGTATGCGCGGCTCTATCGCCAGGTGCTGGATCTCGACGCACCGGACGAGACGCCGCCGCCAGCCGCAGCCGGCGACGCCATCACGCGGCTCCGCGGCAACCTCCTCGCACAGCCGGTCAGCCTCGACGTCTCCCTCCAGCCCAAGCAGTCACCGGTCACGGACGGAGATCTCCTCGTCATCGCCAACGCCGCCAAGGCCCGCGGCTACCGCCTGGAGTTCATGATCGCTCTCGTCGCCGACCCGATCGACTCGCGGCTTGCCTCGGATTTCGACCTCGCCCTGATCGCCCTGCAGCGCGGCCTGGCCGAGGCCGACTACCGGCTCGACAGCAAGTGGCTGCCCTGGGGCGAGCCCGACGCGACGGAGCAGAGGGGCTACCGTGAAGCCGCCGGAATGATGCTCTTTCGCGGGGGCCGGGCGGTGCCCGCAGCCCGGCCACTGCTGGCAGTCTTCGTGGTGGGCGAGACGCCGAAGTCCGGCATCCACAAAGCTGCCTTCAGGCGTGCCGTCGAGCTTATCCTCGCCCTTCACCGGCCCGCCGCCGGACAGCCACCGTCTTCGCCCGAGATCCCGGTACTCGGCCCCACGTTTTCGGGCTCGGTCGACTCCCTGCGCCTGGCGATCGCCGGCACGCCGGCGGCGGTCCGGTTCCGGGTCGTCTCGGGCTCGGCGGCGGCCCCGGGGGTCGAGCCGCGCCTGGCGGCGGGTGGCCTCGCCGCCCGGGTTCACTTCAGCCGTACGGTGGTCGCCGAGGACTTGCTCGCGACGACTGCCTTCGAGTTCCTGCGCGAGCGGATGGGCTGGAACTTCGATCGCGCGGCGCTGCTAGTCGAGTACGACACCCTCTACGGCAGGGGCCTGATGAGCCGCAGGATTCCCCTAGCCCGCAACGTCGTGCAACTGCGCTTCCCGAGCGGCCTGTTCGCGCTGCGCAACGCCTGGGAGGATGCCGGCTTCACCCCCCCGGCCAAGGACGTCGCCGCGAACCCCAAGGCGCTGCCCACCGCCAGGACCGCGCTCGACGTGAGCCTCAAGGACCAGGGCACGCCGGTCGACGTGGTGCCCGAACTGAGCCCGTTGACTGCCCGGATCGGCGACATCACCGGGGCCAACCTGCTGCGCCAGATCTCGCGCGAGAAGATCTCCTACGTCGGCATTCTCGCGACCGACGTCAAGGACGAGTTGTTCCTCGCCGAGCAGATCCGGCGCTGGGCACCGAACGTGATCGTCTTCGTCTTCGACAGCAACCTGCTCTTCGTGCACCCGCAGTACAACACGGCGATGTTCGGCGCGCTGAGCATCTCGAGCTTCCCGCTGGTTCCCGAAGTCTCGGGAGAGGCTCCGCCGCCGCGGGACCAGTACCGGCGGCAGTTCGCGAGCGCTTTGCAGGAGGGCACGTTCCTCGCCGTCGGCTCCCTGCTGGGCAGATCCATCCCCCCACTGACGGTCTGGATTGCGGCCTGCGGCAACTATGCCCTCTCTCCGCTGGCGAAGCTGCCGGTCAAGCCACGGCCGGAGCCCCCGCCGTGGGACCCGCCCGGAGAACCGCTCGGACCCCGCGGAAGCCCCGACTTCCGGGCAGATGCGGCGACCGCGATCGCGGTGCCGGCCGAGGCGGTCGCACCGATCGGCAGGCTGGGGCTGCAGCTGCTCATATTGACGGCGGTGCTGATCGTGGCGAGCGTTGGACTGCAGAAGGTAGCCTTCTTTAACTGGAGGCCGCGCACCGCAGCCACCCCCCGGCCGCACCCTGGCACGGCTCCAAGGCAGTTGTTCTCGCCGCAGGTGGCCTCGGTTTGGGCGACCGGCCCCGCGTCGACGACGGCCCAGGAGCGAACGCGCCGACTCTTGTGCGGCGGCATCGCCCTGCTTTCCCTGGCCGCAACGGGCCTCCTCCTCCTCCAATCCAGAAGCGACCCAGCGTCACTTGCCGAGTTGTTCGCCGGCAGGTTCGACACGGCCGCCTGCCTCACGCTGCTCGCTATCCTGGGAACCTGCTGTTACCTCGCCTGGGTCTTCCTCCAAACGACGCGCCTGTACGCCGGGGCCATCCGCGTGGCCGTCGTCGCTCTCGGACTGCTGCTGCCTCCCTTTCTGGCGCTGGGCACCTTCCAGCTCTGGATGGCCGATGCGGACGGCCTCTTCTACTCTCGCGCCAGCGCCTTCTCGAGCGGGCTGTCGCCCCTGGTCTCCCTCGGCTGGCTGCTGGCGGCGCTCTTTTTCTGGTTCTTCGTCGAGGTCAAGCGTCAGCTGCTGCGAGAGAGGCACCAGACCCCTTGGCCGCTCGCCAGTGGCAAGGACGAGGCATGCCAAATCGACCGGCTGCTCGACCGGACCCTGTTGCCCAAGCGGTGGTGCCTGGCGGCGCTCGCCGTCATCCTCCCGTCGACGCTGGTTATCTCGAACCGTTTGCAGCCGATCGGCGAAAGGGTCGCCTACGGACAGATCTTCCTGGCGCTCTGGGCCCTGGCCTCTCTCCTCGGCCTGGTTTCCTTCTTGCGCTTCCTGGCCACCTGGCTTCCGCTGCGCCGCATGTTGCGCGGCGTCGCCCAGGACGACGGCTATCTCGAAGCGCTGAAAGATGCCGGCAGGATCGTCGGCTGGAAGCCAATGGAATTCAGCTGGTATGTACCGTCTTTCCCCGCCTTGGAACAGTCGGTCGAGCGCCTGCAGCGGCTGATCGATCACGGATTGGTGCCGCACGCCGCCTGCCGGCCGGACCCCGGCCAGTTGCTCGACAAGATCCGCGAACTGTGCAACCAGCTCAGGTTCTACCAGGAGGTAAGGACCCGGGAAGAGTTGAACAGGCTGCTCAAGAATGCGGACAAGCTTATCGCCGCCGAGCGTCGCCACTGGGGAGTCGACGAGTTCTACGCCGCTCGGCTGATCGTCTACCTGCGCCAGGTCTTCATCCAGCTGCGCTACGCCACCATCGGGGCGCTGAGTACCGGCTTGGCGGCGATTGTCGCCGTGGCCACCTATGCCTTCGAGCCGAAGAAGCTGCTGCTGTTGAGCACCTGGGCAATCCTGATTGAGGCCAGCGTCGCGATGATCATCGTGTTCGTGCAGATGGAGCGCGATGCGGTGTTGAGCGCGATCGGCGGCACCGCCGCGAACAAGATCGGCGGCACCGCCGCGAGCACGATCGGCGACTACTGGCCCTTCGTGTCCAAGGTGCTGACCTACGTCGCGCTGCCGACGTTGGCCCTGATCGCCAGCCAGTTTCCATCGATCGGCCGCCTGATTGGCAGCTTCCTCGACCCCGTGGCGCGGGTACTGGGAGCCGGCTGAGCCACGACCGGCACCGATGCCTCCGCAAGCCGCCGGCACGCCCGGCCCGCCCGCTCCGCGCCGCCTCAGCACTCGATGACGTTGATCGCCAGGCCGCCGCGCGAGGTCTCCTTGTACTTCGTCTTCATGTCGGCGCCGGTCTCGCGCATCGTCTTGATGACCCGGTCGAGCGACACCTTGTGCGAGCCGTCGCCGCGCCGGGCGATGCGGGCGGCATTGATCGCCTTGACCGCGCCCATGGCGTTGCGCTCGATGCAGGGGATCTGCACCAGGCCGCCCACCGGATCGCAGGTCAGGCCCAGGTTGTGCTCCATGCCGATCTCGGCGGCGTTCTCGACCTGCGCCGGCGTGCCGCCGAGCGCCTCCACCAGGCCGGCCGCCGCCATCGAGCAGGCGACGCCAACCTCGCCCTGGCATCCCACCTCGGCGCCCGAGATCGACGCGTTCTCCGTGTACAGGATGCCGATGGCGCCGGCGGTCAGCAGGAAGCGCACCACGCCGTCGTCGTCGGCGCCCGGCGAGAAGCGGCGGTAGTAGTGCAGGACGGCCGGCACGATGCCGGCCGCGCCGTTGGTGGGCGCCGTCACCACCCGCCCGCCGGCGGCGTTCTCCTCGTTGACCGCCAGGGCGTAGAGGTTCACCCAGTCGAGCACGCTGAGCGGGTCCCTGAGCGATTCCTCGGGCCTGCCGGTCAGCTCGGCGTACAGCGGCGGCGCGCGCCGCGGCACCTTGAGGGCGCCCGGCAGCACGCCGGTCTCGCGGCAGCCGCGCTCGACGCAGCGCTGCATCGCCTCCCAGATCCGCATCAAGCCGGCCCGCACCTCCTCCTCGGTGCGCCAGCAGCCCTCGTTGGCGAGCATCAGCTCCCAGATCGCCATCCCTTCCTCGCGGCAGTGGCCGAGCAGCTCGGCGCCGCTGCCGTAGGGGAACGGCAGCGCCGTCTGGTCGCGCACCAGGCGGTCGCGGCCGGCATCCTCCTCGTTGACCACGAAGCCGCCTCCCACCGAGTAGTAGGTCCGGTGGTCGAGCGTCCGGCCGCCGCCGTCGAAGGCGGCGAACTGCATGCCGTTGGAGTGCAGCGGCAGCAGCTGCTTGCGGTTCCAGACCAGGTCCTCCTTCTCGTCGAAGGCGACCTCGCGCAGGCCCAGCAGGCGCAGCCGCCCCTCCGCGCGGATCTCCGCCACCCGCCGCGGCATCCAGGCCGGGTCCACCTCCTCGGGCGTCTCGCCTTCGAGCCCCAGGATCACCGCGCGGTCGGTGCCGTGCCCCTTGCCGGTCATCGCCAGCGAGCCGAACAGCTCGACGCGCAGCCGCGCCAGGTCGGAGAGCAGGCCCTCGCGTTCCAGCCGCTGTGCGAACCGGCGCGCCGCGCGCATCGGCCCCACGGTGTGCGAGCTCGACGGCCCGATGCCGATGGTGAACAACTCGAAGATGCTGATTGCCATGCCGCCTCGTCCCTCCGCTCGTCCCGCCGCCCGGCCCCCGCCGGCCCGGCCGCCGGAAAGCCGCCGCATTGTACGCCGCGCGCGTGGGGCGCGCGTCGGGTACGCGCCAGGGGCCCGCCGGGCACGCGCCGGGCGCGGCAGGAATGCCTTTCTCGTCGCCGCCTGTTATCACCGTTGGCGGCGGCAAGCCCGGGCATCACTGTATACTCGTCGAGCGTCCGGCGCCCCCTGCACGCAGGGGGCACGAAGGGGGATTTCCCCGGCCGACCGGCCGCTTCGGACCACGCCGCGGCCCTGCCTGCCAGCCGCTCCGACCTGATCCACGAGGAGACCCTCCCCCCGATGTCGAGCCCGGAACATCTCCCACAGCAGCATCCGCACCAGGAGCAGCACCACGAGAGTCCCTACCACCGGGTCATCATCCTGGGCTCGGGTCCGGCCGGCCTCACCGCGGCCCTCTACACCGCCCGCGCCGACCTGGCGCCACTGGTGCTCGAGGGCAACCAGCCCGGCGGCCAGCTGACCATCACCACCGACGTCGAGAACTTCCCCGGCTTCCAGGAGGGCATCCTCGGCCCGGAGCTGGTCGACCGCATGCGCGAGCAGGCCCGCCGCTTCGGCGCCCAGGTCAAGTTCGAGGCCGCGACCGCGGTCGACCTGCGCCAGCGCCCGTTCACCATCAAGACCGACGAGGCCGCCTACCGCACCGACGCCTTGATCGTCGCGACCGGCGCCTCGGCCAAGCTCGCCGGCCTGCCCGCCGAGCGCGAGCTGATGGGTTACGGCATCTCGGCCTGCGCCACCTGTGACGGCTTCTTCTTCCGTGATAAAGAGGTGGTGGTCGTCGGCGGCGGCGACTCGGCAATGGAAGAGGCGCTCTACCTGACCAAGTTCGCCAGCAAGGTCACCGTGATCCACCGCCGCCACGAGCTGCGCGCCTCGAAGATCATGCAGGACCGCGCCTTCGCGAGCCCCAAGATCGCCTGGATCTGGAACTCGGTGGTGACCGACATCGTGGGCAGCCGCGAGCACGGCGTCACCGCGGTCAAGCTGCACAACAAGCACACCGCCCTGGACAGCGACTACCCGACCCAGGGGGTCTTCTACGCCATCGGCCACCAGCCCAGCACCACGCTGTTCGCCGGCCAGATCGAGATGAACGACGTCGGCTACATCAAGGTCCAGGAGCCGACCAGCAAGACCAGCGTCGCCGGCGTCTTCGCCTCCGGCGACGCCATGGACCCCATCTACCGCCAGGCGATCACCGCCGCCGGCACCGGCTGCCGCGCCGCGCTGGACGCCGAGCGCTGGCTCGAGGAGCTTCACGACTGATGCCCAAAGTGTCACGGATCCGAACCCTAGGCGCGCTCAAGGCCAGCGGCTACCGCCCGCGCTCGGTCAAGCAGGAGCTGCGCGACAACCTGCGCGAGCGCCTGGGGGGCGGCGGCCCGCTGTTCCCCGGCATCCTCGGCTACGACCGCACCGTCATCCCGGCGGTCGTCAACGCCCTGCTCGCCGGCCACGACTTCATCCTGCTCGGCCTGCGCGGCCAGGCGAAGACGCGCATCCTGCGGTCGCTGGTCACTCTCCTCGATCCCGAGGTCCCGGTGCTCGCCGGGTCGGAGCTCAACGACGACCCGCTCGCGCCCATCTCGACCCCCGGACAGCGCCTGGTCCAGCAGGCCGGCGACGAC
>DATKFK010000404.1:0-3420 GCA_035544375.1 Thermoanaerobaculia bacterium | reverse complement strand
GTCGGCAGAGGCAGTCCCGGCGGCGTTCGGGCCGCTCGCGCCACTGGCGCCGTTCGCAGGCAGGGCGAAGCGGAAGAGCCCGCCGTCCGGCGAGGGGTCGGCCGCCCAGACCGCGTCGCCCTCGGTCAGCAGCGCCGCGATGCGGTGGCGCAGGAGCCCGCGCGGGTCCGGTGCCGGTACCGGCGCGAAGATCCGCGCGGTCGCGTTGGGAACCGGGTCGAGGCGCGCCAGGCCGCCGGTCGTGCCCACCAGCAGGCCGCCGTTGGCATCCTCGAGCAGGGCGGTGACGTTGGGGCTCGGCAGCCCCTGCCGCGGATCGTAGGCGACGAAGCGCGTGCCGTCGAAGCGGCTGAGACCGCTGTCGGTGGCGATCCACAGGAACCCGCGGGAGTCCTGCAGCACCGTGTTGATCTCGTCGCCGGCCAGGCCGTCGTCCACGGTGTAGACCCGGATCGGCAGGCGCTCCGCCGGCGGGCGCACCGCGGTCCGCGGCGGCGGCGCGGCCGCGGCGGCGAGCCGCAAGGCGAGCGAGCCCGCCAGCAGAGTCGGAATCCAGGTCCGCGACGTCCAGGACAGGGGAGCCTCCCGCGAGAGCGTGTCCTCGAGTCTACCGCGAAGCGCCGCGGTGGCCCGGGGGCGACGCAGCACGGGTGCCGGCGTCATTGACCGAGAAACATCACCTTGCCTTCCGAAGGGATGCCGGCGTGGTTGAGGATGAACACCAGGAACGGGCCTGGCCTTTTCTACTTTCCGATTATCATAAGCGAAGATAACAAGGAGGCAGTCGAATGGAACCCGGCCCAGCGGAAGTCGTCGTCGGTTTTGCCCTCTTCGAGAATGCCGATTTGATGGACGTCACCGGTCCCGTGGAGCTTCTCGGGTCCATGTCGCGGCCCGTGGTCCGCACCTGCCTGATCGGGCCCGCGGCCGCGAAGCCGGTCGTCATGCACCCGTGCAAGGTCGGCATCGTCGCCGATGCCAGCTTCGAGGACTGCCCGAATCTCGACGTCCTGGTCGTTCCCGGCGGCGCCGGCCTGGTGAGCGCCCTCGAGGACAGGCGCTACGTCGCCTTCCTCCGCGAGCGCGCGGCGAGGGCCCGCTACGTGGTGGGCGTCTGTGCCGGCGCCCTGGGCTTGGCGGCGGCCGGCCTGCTGGACGGCTACCTGGCCACGACGCACTGGGCCTTCCTGAGCGCCCTCGGCCTCTTTCCGCAGGTTACGGTGGCCGCCGGATACCCGCGCTACGTGATCAGCGGCAATCGCATCACGACCGGCGGCGTGACGTCGGGCCTGGACATGGCCATCGCCCTGTGCGCGCTGCTGGGCGGCGAAGCGGAGGCCAAGCGGGTCCAGCTCCTGGTCCAGTATTCTCCCCGGCCGCCCTACGGCGCGGGCGATCCGGCCGCCGCCGATCCGATTACCCTGGGCCAGGCGTCCCGCGATCTGGAGTGCCTGTTTGCGGCCCGCGTCGCCTACATTCGCAAGCTGTTGGGTCTGAAGCCGTAAGGGCGCAGCGCCGAGACGCTAAAGGCTGCCGGCCCGCAGGCCCCCTTGCTGATCGGAGTTGGCCTTGCAGAGGGGGCGCGGCAGGAGCGAGGATCCATATGTCCTCTCGCCCTTCGCCAGCCGTCAGGGTCCGGCGCGCATGGAGGCGCCAGCCTGCGGCCTGAACCGGGGCCAGGATCTCCCCCTCGGTCCAGCGGGTTTCGAGAAAGCCCTCGCCCACGCGCCGGGTGATCCGGCTCCCGCCCGTGGCGGGGGGCAGGAAGAAGCCCACCACCACGGCCCGGCGCGCTACGCGGGCGGCCTCGGCAAGCACCCGCACCATCAGCTCGGCCGGCAGATGCTCGAGGACGTGCCGCAGCAGGACGGTGTCGAACCGATCGACGGCAAAGGGAAGCGCGGCGGCATCGCCATGATGCACCGCGGTGCCGGGAAAGAGCCGGCGGGCGGCGGCCACCATTTCCGGGGTGGCATCGAGGCCCTCCCAGCTGAAGCGCGGGCGGTGGGGCATGAGATGGACCCACATCGCGCCGGGTCCGCAGCCAACGTCGAGCAGGGAGTCACCAAGGCCGGCCAGCAGCTCCGCCAACTGGCGGCGGGTGGTCTGGCCGCGGTTCTCGCTTTCCACGATGCGTTCGATACGGTCGGGCGCCCAGAGGTGCCAGCGCTCCCACTCGCGCCGGCCCGGCGGAGATCCCGCGGCGTAGAGATCGGGCTTCCCCATCGTCTCTCGAGCAAAGGTAGCAGCCGGTTGAGACCGGCGCAAGCTCTCGAACAGACGCCGGTTGGCTGCGGCGTAAGCATCGTTTTCGGCCGGTCGGGAGTGGTCGAGGTGGAGCAGGGCGCCGTCCAACCGCCCGGCTCGGGCGACCCGCTCGATGCGCCGGAAGAGCTCGCGGTCCTCGTATCCCCAGCCGCGGAAGCGCTCGTCGTGCCCTCCGATCTGGCGATAGAGGTCGGTCTCGACCCAGAGCGCGCCTCCCTCCGAGCCGTGGAAGCGACAGCCGGGCAGCCCGGCCGGATCGGTCGATCCTGACGGCTCGGCCAGGCGGCGAGCGATCGCTGTCTCACTTGCCGCGGCGGTGAGGTAGGCCACCTCACGATAGGGGAGCACGGCGCGGGCGCCGGCGGCCAGCGCCGCGAGACCTCGGCGCAGGAAGTCCGGTGGCACCAGGAGGTCGGCATCGAGGAGGCAGAGCGCCCTGCTGTCTCCCGCCGCCGCGGCGACGCCCACGTTGAAACCCCATCCCCGGTTGTAGGGACCGGGATTGGCGACGAAAAGATAGCGGTCGGCCAGCGGGGAAAGCTCGGCGGCGAGGCGGGGCTCGGAATCCTGCTCCACCGCCACCACGCGATACTTCCAACGCGGGAGGTCTTGCAAGGCGAGGACGGTCAGGGCGGCGCGGGCATTGCGCAACCGCTCCGGCTCGCCGGGACGTGCCCGAACACCCATCACCACGGTCACCTCGCGCGGCTCGGCCTGGTGCTCGGCGATCAGATCGGACAACGAGAGGTCGAGATCCACGCGCCGCACGTCGTCGACGTCGCGCTCCGGGCCGAGAGCGGCGCGGGATGTGTACCACTGATGGTAGACGATCCCGCCATAGGTGGAGCCGAGGTATACCGGCTCTGAACGGCTGCCGCGCCGGCGTTCGGCGCTCCGCTCGAGCCCCGCCAGGCGCCCATCGCGGCGCCGAATCTCATGGCTCAGCCGTTCGCCCACGTCGAACCGGCTGGGCCGGTCCTTTTCGTCCAGCAACGTGACTCCCATCTCGCCGAAGGTCGCGCTGGCGACCATCAGGCAGGAAGGGTGGATATAGCCGCGATGGTGCAGGACCCCTGCCGCTCCGGCGCCTTCGTCGAGCCGGCTGCGCAGCTCTCCCAGCCACGAGTCGGAGATCGGGAAGGCATCGCTGTC
>DATKFK010000403.1:0-2334 GCA_035544375.1 Thermoanaerobaculia bacterium | reverse complement strand
AGGATACTGGGCGGCGCTCGGAACTGATCCTAAGACCGGCCAGCCGATTCCCACCACTGAGTGGATCGATCGCCTGGCGCCAAAGGCATTGGCGGTGGTCGCTTGCGGGACCTGCGCCACTTATGGCGGAATCCATGCGATGGCGGGCAACTTCACCGGCTGCATGGGCCTGCCCGATTACCTGGGCCGCGAGTGGCGGTCGTCCGCCGGCGTCCCGCTGGTCTGCATCCCGGGGTGCCCGGTGCAGCCGGACAACCTGACGGAAACCCTGCTCTACCTGTGCCACCAGTTCGCCGGCCTGGCGGCGCCGATCCCGCTCGACGAGTCGCTGCGCCCGCGCTGGCTGTTCTCCCAGACGGTGCACGAGGGTTGTGACCGCGGCGGCTACTACGAGCAGGGCGAGTTCGGCGACGCCTACGGCTCGCCGCTCTGCATCGTCAAGCTGGGGTGCTGGGGACCGGTGGTGCAGTGCAACGTCGGCAAGCGGGGCTGGATCGGGGGGCTCGGCGGCTGCCCCAACGTCGGGGGTATCTGCATCGGCTGCACCATGCCGGGCTTTCCCGACAAGTTCCAACCCTTCATGGAAGAACCGCCCGGCTCGCTGCTGTCCTCGGCCGCGCTGATGACCTACGGCAAGGCCATCAAGGCGCTGCGCCAGTTCACCAAGGACTCGCTCAACAAGGTGCCGAGCTGGCGCGCGGCGCCACCTCGCCGCTCGACCTGATCCGCGATGCCGAAGCAGCCCCGCCAGCTGGTGGAGATGAGCTGGGACCCGATCACGCGCATCGTCGGGAGCCTCGGGATCTTCACCAAGATCGACTTCGCCAACCGGGAGGTGGCCGAATGCCACAGCACCTCCTCGATCTTCCGCGGCTTCAGCGGCTTCATGAAGGGGAAGGACCCGCGCGACGCGCACTTCATCACCAGCCGGATCTGCGGCATCTGCGGCGACAACCACGCTACCTGCGCCATGTACGCGCAGAACATGGCCTTCGGCGTGAAGCCGCCGGCGCTCGCCGAATGGATCGTCAATCTCGGCGAGGCCGCCGAGTACATGTTCGACCACAACATCTTCCAGGACAACCTGGTTGGGGTCGATTATTGCGAACAGCTGGTGCGGGCAACCAATCCCGGCGTCTGGGAGCAGGCCAGGCGGACCGAGGCCCCCAACGCCGGCCTGCACGGCTACCGCACGATCGCCGACATCATGACCGCCTTGAACCCGTTCACCGGCGAGCTCTACCTGGCGACGCTTGCGGCCAGCCGCTACACGCGGGAGATGTTCTGCCTGATGGAGGGGAGGCACGTGCATCCTTCGACCCTGTATCCGGGCGGGGTCGGCACCGTGGCGACGGTGCAGCTCTTCACCGACTACCTGGTCCGGCTCGCGCGCTACGCCGAGTTCATGAAGCGGTGCGTGCCGCTGCACGACGACCTCTTCGATTTCTTCTACGCGGCGCTGCCGGGGTACGAGAAGGTCGGTCTGCGGCGGACGCTGCTCGGCTGCTGGGGATCGTTCAACAACCCCGAGGCGTGCGATTACACCTACGCCAACATGTCGCGATGGGGCCAGTCGATGTTCGTCTCGCCGGGCATCGTGATCGACGGCAAGCTGGTGACGCAGGACCTGATCGACATCAACCTCGGCATCAGGATCCTCCTCGGGCACTCCTTCTACGACGACTGGACCGCTGCTGAAACCTTCGTCGCTCACGATCCCCTCGGCAACCCGGTGGATCAGCGCCATCCCTGGAACCAGACGACGATTCCCCACCCGCAGAAGCGCGACTTCGACGGCAAGTACAGCTGGGTGATGGCGCCGCGCTGGTTCGACGGCAAGGAGCACCTCGCGCTCGACAGCGGCGGCGGCCCGCTGGCGCGTTTCTGGGCGACGGCCCTGGCCGGCCGGGTGGACATCGGCTACGTGCGATCGACCGGCGACGGGGTCGAGATCAATCTTCCCCGGACGGCGACGCTGCCCGCGACCACGCTCAATTGGAAGATCCCCAGGTGGAGCAACACGCTCGAGCGCAACCGCGCCCGCACCTACTTCCAGGCCTATGCGGCGGCCTGCGCCTATTACTTCGCCGAGCAGGCGCTGGCCGAGCTGCGCGCGGGACGCACCAGGACCTGGACCCAGTTCGCCGTCCCCGAGGAGGCCGTCGCCTGCGGTTTCCACGAAGCGGTGCGCGGCATGCTGTCGCACCACGTCGTCATCCGGGGCGGCAAGATCGCCAACTATCACCCCTACGCGCCGACGCCGTGGAACGGCAGCGTCCGCGACCTCTACGGCACGCCCGGCCCCTATGAGGATGCGGTGCAGAACACGCCGAT
>DATKFK010000402.1:0-7836 GCA_035544375.1 Thermoanaerobaculia bacterium | reverse complement strand
CGCCCTCCGGCAGCTTGATCTCGGGGTAGATGTCCAGGTAGGTGGCCGGATCGACGGCCATGCGCGGGAAGAAGTTCTTGGGGTCCTTGTAGATCCCGCCGAACCAGTTGGCGTGGGTCACCTCGCGCACCCCCGGCACCTGGGCGATCTGGTCCCTGTACGAGATCGGCAGCGGCTGGATGATCGACACCTTGTGGCTGACCATCAACCGGTCGGCGCCGGTGACGTCGACTCCGGCGCGAAACGCCACCCGGATGGCCGAGAGGATGCCGAAGAGCAGGAAGGCGACCACGATCGACAGCGCGGTGAAGGTGGTCCGCACCTTGCGGCGCCCAAGGTTCTTCCACGCGAGGGGCAGGAACTTCATGCGACCGGCTCCTGGGCGAGGGTGCCCTTGTCGAGGAACAGCGTGTGGCGGGCGCGCGCGGCGGCGTGCGGGTCGTGGGTGACCATCACGATGGTCTTGCCGTGCGCCGTGTTGAGCGCCCCCAGCAGATCGAGGATCTCGTCGCCGGACTTGCGGTCGAGGTCGCCGGTGGGCTCGTCGCAGAGCAGCAGGGTCGGGTCGGTGACGATCGCCCGGGCAATGCCGACGCGCTGCTCCTGGCCGCCCGACAGCTGGCGCGGGTAGTGCTGAGAGCGGTCCGTGAGGCCGACCACGCCGAGCGCGGTGGCGACGTGGCGCCGGCGCTCCGCCTTCGGCAGCGAGGTGAGCAGCAGCGGCAGCTCGACGTTGCGCTCGGCGGTCAGCGCCGGCAGCAGGTTGTAGAACTGGAAGACGAAGCCGACGTGGCGCGCCCGCCAGCGCGCCAGCTGGTTGTTGGAGAGGCGGTCGATGCCGTCGCCGCCGATCTCGACGGTGCCGGAGCTGGGGCGGTCGAGGCCGCCCAGCAGGTTGAGCAGCGTGGTCTTGCCGGAGCCCGAGGGTCCCATCAACGCCAGGAAATCGCCCTTTGGGATGTCCAGGCTCAGCCCGTCGAGGACGTCCAGCCGCTGTGCGCCCCGCTGGTAGAACTTGTGGACGTCGCGCACCCGCACCAGGTTCTCCGCCATTCGCTCTCCCTCTCGCCGTCGTTCTTGCTGTCTCTTGCTATCTCTTGCCTTCCAGCTGCACCGCCTGCGTGGACCTCGAGCCGTGAAACAGGTGCCGGGCGCCCGGTCAGCGCACGACCACCTTGCGCCCGTCCGCGAGGTCCGGCGGACCGTCCATGACCACCTGCTCGCCGGGCGTCAGGCCGGCGGTGACCGTCGCCTCGTCGCCGGGCGCCGCGGTGATCCGGACCGCTCGCCGCTCGACGCGGTCGCCGCGCAGCACGAACGCCACCAGCTGGCCGTGGTCCTGGCGCAGCGCGGCGCGCGGCACCAGCGCCTGGGCGCGCGCTGCCTGCTCCTGCGCCGCCGCCCCTGCCGGCGCGGCCGCGGCGAGGAATGCGACCTTGACTCCCATGTCGGGCAGGATGCGCGGGTCGAGCCGGTCGAAGCCCAGGCGGACCTTGACGGTCGCCTTCTGGCGGTCGGCCGAAGGCACCACCGCGATCACCGTGGCCGGGATGCGCCAATCGGGGTAGGCGTCGAGCACCGCCTCGGCGTGCTGGCCGGACCGGACGCGGTTGATGTAGCTCTCGTTGACGTCGACGTCGATCTCGAGCGAGGCCATGTCCACCAGCGTGCCGATGCCCGTGCGGGTGAAGCCGCCGCCGGCCGAGATCGGCGAGATCATCTCGC
Source organism: Thermoanaerobaculia bacterium (assembly GCA_035544375.1). Lineage (GTDB taxonomy): Bacteria > Acidobacteriota > Thermoanaerobaculia > Multivoradales > UBA5704 > JASLEW01. Next base: position 6,111 of record DATKFK010000402.1, on the reverse strand, counting down.
CCGGCTGCGCGTCCTTGGTGGTGATCACGCCCGGGAACGGCGCGCGGATGAAGGTGTCGTCGACGTCCTGCCGGCGCGCCGCCACCTCCTTCGCCGCCACCTCCACCTGCTGGCGGCCGAGCGCCAGGCGGGCCGCGTAGGAGTCGGCGTCGGCGTCGGCGGCCTCGACGTCGTTTTGGGTGGTGGCCCCGCCGGCGAGCAGCCGGTGCTGGCGCTGGCGGGTGATGCCGGCCTGGCGCAGGCGCACCTCGTTCTCTTCGAGGGAGCGGCGGGCCTGGACGAGCTGGGCCTCGGCGAGCGCCAGCGCGGCTTGCTGCGTCCTGGCGTCGAGGCGAGCCAGCAACTGGTCCTGCTTGACCTCCAAGCCCTCCTCGATCAGCACCTCGACGACCTTGCCGGTCACCTTCGAGGACACGGTGGCCTGTCGGCGCGCCGTGACGTAGCCGGTGGCATTGAGCACGGCCCCCGCCGCGGCGCCACCCGCCTCGTGGACGGCCGCCACCCGCACCGGCGCCGGGGCCGGCCGTGAAAGCCAGCCGCCGAGCGCCAGCGCCAGCACCAGCAGCGCGGCGGCGGCGGCGAGCCAGCGCCCGCGCCGCGGCGCCGGCGCCGTCTCCCGGCGCTCGATGCGCAATGCGTCCAGGGCTTCGTGGTCGGTGCTCATGGTCGATCTCCAGCTCGAAGCTGTGGCTCCTCCGTCTCCGCCTTCCTGATCCCGGCGCGTGTGCCGCGAGCCCGCGGCCGCTCCTCGTCCGTGCCCGGATGTCACTACGTGAGGACCAGGGAGAGGTTTAGCCGCCGGACGGCTGCCGGGTGCACGAACCGATGGAGGGCGACATTTTCGCATACTTGCGGCGAGCACGAGAGTTGGGAGGAGATCTTCCAGAAGGCCGGGGTGCTACAATTCGGCATGGCTACCGCCAGAAAGGAAGCAAAAATGGCGCCGGTGCGACGATTTTTCCGGGCGCCTTCCACGCATTTCTTTCTCTTCGGCCCGCGCGGCACCGGCAAGTCGACCTGGCTGCGAGAGGCCTATCCTGAGGCGCTTTGGGTCGACCTCCTGCGGCCGGAGGTCCAGCGGCAGCTCGCGGCGCGCCCCGAGAGACTGCGCGAGCTGGTGGCCGGGAATCCGGGGAAGGCGGTGGTGGTGATCGACGAGGTGCAGAAGGCGCCCATCCTTCTCGACGTCGTCCACGACCTCATCGAGCGGCGGGCCGCGCCGCTCTTCGTCCTCACCGGCTCCAGCGCCCGCAAGCTCAAGCGGGAAGGGGTGGACCTGCTGGCAGGCCGGGCGCTCGTCCGCTCGCTGCACCCTTTCATGGCGGCCGAGCTGGGCGACCGGTTCGACCTGACCTCGGCGCTGGCCCGGGGGCTCGTGCCGCTGGTGTGGAGCTCTCCTGAGCCCGAAGAGGCTCTGAAGGCTTACGTCGGCCTCTATCTCAAGGAAGAGGTGCAGATGGAGGGCCTGGTCCGCCGGTTCGAGGGATTTGCGCGCTTCCTCGAGGCGGTCAGCTTCTCTCATGGCGCGGTCCTCAACGTCTCCGAGGTGGCCCGGGAGTGCCAGGTCAGCCGCAAGACGGTCGAGGGCTTCCTGGCGATCCTCGAGGACCTGCTGCTTGCCTTTCAGGTGCCGGTCTTCACCAAGCGGGCTCAGCGCCATCTGACGTCCCATCCCAAGTTCTTCTGGTTCGACGCCGGCGCCTTCTTGGCCGTGCGCCCGGCCGGTCCTTTGGACCGGCCCGGAGAGATCGCGGGCGCCGCCTTGGAAGGACTGGTGGCGCAACACCTGCGCGCCTGGATCGACTACTCGCGAGAGGACTACGCGCTGAGCTTCTGGCGTACCAAGGCCGGCAGCGAAGTTGATTTCGTCGTCTACGGCAGGCAAGGCTTCTGGGCCATCGAGGTCAAGCACTCGGCCACCGTCCGCTCGGCGGACCTTCGCGGCCTCAAGGCTTTCCGCACGGACTACCCCGAGGCTGGGCTGCGCCTAATCTACCGCGGCGACGAAGCCCTCGAGGTGGACGGCATCCCGTGCCTTCCTTGCGATGCCTTCCTCCGGAAGCTGGTTCCCGGCCAACCGCTGCCTTGACGGGGCCCCGCGACCTCCGCCCTACCTTCTGGACCGGCCATCCGTCGGGCCCATCGGCCGTCCGGCCAGCGCGCGGCCCAGGGCTTCCAGGCTGTCGAGATCGTGGACCGGGCGATGCTCGTCGACGTGGGGCAGGAGGGCGCGCACTCCCTGGGCGCGCGGCGAGAAGCCCGACCAACGCAGCAACGGATTGAGCCATATCAGCCGGCGGCAGGAGCGGTGGAGACGGTCGGCCTCGGCCGCCAGGCCCGGCTCGGGGTCGCGGTCGAGGCCGTCGGTGACCAGCAGCACGACGGCGCCGTGGCCGAGGACGCGCCGCGACCAGGCGCGGTTGAACTCGTGCAGGCAGGCGCGCAGGCGGGTGCCTCCCGCCCAGTCGGCGACCTGGCGGCCGCAGCGCGCCAGCGCCTCGTCGGGATCGCGCCGGCGGAGGTGCCGGGTCACCGGCGTCAGGCGAGTGGCGAACAGGAAGACGTGGACCCGGCCGTGGGCAGCCAGCAGCGCGTGCAGGAAGCACAGCAGCATTTCCGAGTACCGTCCCATCGACCCCGAGACATCGCACAGGGCGACGAGCGGCGGCGGGCGCAGCAGGCGCGAACGAAAGCGCAGCGGCGCGAGGTCGCCGAGGGTCTTCCTGCTGTCGCGCGCGGAGCGCGCGAGATCGATCCGGGCGCCGTGGGGGTCGGGTACGAACCGCCGGGTGCGCACCGGCCGCAGCGCCGCCGTCATGCCGGCGACGACGCGCCGCGCGCGGGCGATCTCGGCGACGCTCATCTGCTCGAAATCGCGGTGGCGCAGCACCTCGTCGGCGGAGAAGCTCCACGCGGCGTCGATCTCGGCACGCTCGCCCGGGGCCGGCGCGCCGGGCTGGGGCGGGCGCCAGGCTTCGGCCAGACGCCGCGACAGCGAGCGCACCCGCGGCAGGCGCACGTGCGGCAGCAGCTGTGCCAGGGCGGGATCGGCCCCCAGCGGATCGCGCCAGAACAGCCGGAAGGCCTGGTCGTAAAGGTCGAAGTCCTCCGGCCGCTTGACCAGCACGGCGTGCAGCGCCCAGTAGAGCTCGCCGCGATGCATCACGTCCACGGCCGCCGCCGCCCCCAGGGCGTCGAGCGCGCTGGCGGGCCCCAGGCGCAGGCCGGCGGCACGCAGCAGGCGCGTGAAGCCGACGACGTGGTCCGCCAGCAATCCGCCGGGTGCCGGCTCGAAGGGTTGGGAAGTCATCGCCCCGTCCGGAGCAGCCTCCCGTACCCAATCCAGGTCGTGGTCATGGCTGCCACCGCCCGCGGGCGAGTCACCCGGCAAGCATCTCGCGCACCACGCGGCCTGCCGTCTTCTCGATGTCGTCCTGGTACTTGAGCAGCACGCCCAGCGTCGCGTCCACGGTCCCGGGGTCCAGGGCGACGCGGTCGAGGGCGGACAGTGCCTGCGCCCAGTCGATGGTCTCGGCGACCCCCGGCAGCTTGAAGAGGTCCGCCGTGCGCAGCCGCTGCACGAAGGCGACGACCTGCTCGGCGAGCGCCTCGGCCAGGTGGGGCGCGCGGAGGCGCAGGATGGCCAGCTCGCGCGCCGCGTCCGGGTAGCCGATCCAATGGTACAGGCAGCGCCGCTTGAGGGCGTCGTGGATCTCGCGCGTGCGGTTGGAGGTGAGCACGACGATGGGCGGCTTTGGCGCCCGCACCGTGCCCATCTCCGGGATGGTCACCTGGAAATCGCTGAGGATCTCGAGGAGGAACGCCTCGAACGGTTCGTCCGTGCGGTCGAGCTCGTCGATCAGCAGCACCGGCGCGCCCGCGGCCGCCGGCTCGAGCGCCTGAAGCAGCGGGCGCTTGAGCAGGAAGCGCTCGTCGAAGATGTCACGCGCCAGCCGCTCCCGCCCCGCGGCGCCGGCCTCGCCGCCAAGCTCCGCGAGGCGGATCTCGAGCATCTGGCGCGGGTAGTTCCACTCGTAGAGCGCCGCCGCGGCGTCCAGCCCCTCGTAGCACTGCAAGCGGATGAGCCGCCGCCCCAGCGTCTCGGCGAGGACCTTGGCGACCTCGGTCTTGCCCACGCCGGCCTCGCCCTCGAGCAGCAGCGGGCGGCCGAGCTTCAGTGCCAGGAAGACCGCCGTGGCCAGGCTCTCGTCGGCGACGTAGCGGCCCGCGGCGAGGAGCCGGCGCGCGTCCTCGACGGTCCGCGGCAGGTCCAAGTCAGTGTCCCGCTCGGATCATTCGCAGCGGGACGTTAAGCGCAGGCCTGGATGGCGCGCCTCGCCATCACCGTGACGAGATGAGCGCGGTATTCGGCGCTCGCCTCGCCGTCGGAGCGCAGGATGCCGGCCGCGGCGTCGGCGAGCACTCCCTGGCCTGCGGCGTCGGGCGTGAACCGCGCCGCCAGCGCCGTCTCGAGCGCCGGCAGCCGGAAGGTCTTCTGAGCCGCACCGGTCACGGCGACGCGCACCGCGGCGGCCGTTCCCTGGGACGCCGCGAACCTCGCGACCATGACGCCGACCACCGCGAACTTCGACGCCCGGTGGGGGAACTTGACGTAGGCGCAGCGCTCGGGCACGGGGAAATGCACGGCGGTGATGATCTCGTCCGCCGCCAGCGCGGTGCTGAAAAGGCCGGTGAAGAAGTCGTCGGCGGCGATCCGGCGGCGGTCGGTTTCGACGGTCGCCCCGAGCGCCAGCACGGCCGCGGGGTAGTCGGCAGCCGGATCGGCATGCGCCAGCGAGCCGCCGATCGTGCCGCGGTTGCGGACCTGCGCGTCGCCGATGCCGGCGGCCAGCTCCGCGAGGCCCGGGATCAGCCGGCGCACCTCGGCCGAGGCGCTCACCCGGTCATGGGTGGCCAGGGCGCCGATCACCAGCCGCCCGGCGTCCCCGGCCGATCCGTCTTCGACGCGGATCTGCCGCAATCCAGCGCCGTCCGGGTGCCGCGGGTCTCCCAGGTTGGCCGCGCCGGCGGCGCTGGCGGAGCTGACGGAGATTGCCGCGAGCGACACCAGGTCCGTCGGCTCCGCCAGGTCGAGCTTCATCACCGGCAGCAGGCTCTGCCCGCCGGCGAGGAGCTTCGCCGACTCCTTGCCGTGCAGCAGCGCGACCGCCTCGGCCACCGACCGTGGGCGGTGAAACGCGAAATCCCTCATGCGGCACCTCCGGCCGATGGCCGCGGGGGGGCGGAAGCAGCACCGGCCGCGGCGATCGCCCGCCAGACTTTCTCGGGGGTGGCGGGCATCTCGATGTCGGCGACGCCCAGCGGGGCCAGGGCGTCGAGCACGGCATTGATCACCGCCGGCGGCACGCCGATCGCGCCCACCTCGCCGACGCCCTTGATCCCTGTCGGGTTGTGCGTACAGGGCGTGGCGTGGTTGCCGACGCGGAACATCGGCAGGTCCGCCGCCCGCGGCATGCAGTAGCTCATGAACGAGCCGGAGAGCAGCTGGCCCGTGGCGTCGTAAACGCACTCCTCGTAGAGCGCCTGCCCGATGCCGTGCGCCAACCCGCCATGCGCCTGGCCGTCGACGATCATCGGGTTGATGACGGTGCCCACGTCGTCGGCGATGGCGACGTCCACGACCTCGACGACACCGGTCTCCGGATCGATCTCGACCTCGACGGCGTGACAACCGGCGGGGAAGGTGAAGTTCTTGGGATCGTAGAAGGCGGAATCCTCGAGGCCCGGCTCCACCGTCTCGATGGGGTAGTTGTGCGGCACGTAGGCGGCGAAGGCGACCTCGCCGAACGTCTTTTCGCGATCGGTGCCGGCGACGCGGAACTTGCCGTCTGCGAACTCGACGTCGGCGACGCTCGCCTCGAGCAGGTGGGCGGCCACCTTCTTACCTTTCTCGACGATCTTGTCCATCGCCTTGACGATCGCCGAGCCGCCGACGGCGGCCGAGCGCGAGCCGTAGGTCCCCATGCCGAAGGGGATGCGGTCGGTGTCGCCGTGGACCACCTCGACGCTGTCGAGCGGCACGCCGAGCTGCTCGGCGACCAGCTGGGCGAAGGTGGTCTCGTGACCCTGACCGTGGCTGTGGCTGCCGGT
>DATKFK010000401.1:0-3826 GCA_035544375.1 Thermoanaerobaculia bacterium | reverse complement strand
ATACCGGCGATACCGGCGACCTGGGCGACACGGGCGCGGTGTTCGCCGTGCCCATGCAAAGCGTCGACGAGCTCTGCGCGGACCTCGACTTCGCGCCGGATTTGATCAAGATCGACGTCGAGGGGTACGAGCTGGCCGTGCTCAGCGGGGCGCGCGCCACCCTCGACAGGCACCGGCCGCCGCTCTTCCTGGAGCTCCACCCGCAGCGCTTGCGGGAGCTGGGCGGCTCGGTCGAGGAGGTCGTCCGGCTGCTCGCCGGGCTGGGCTACGGCTTCCACGGCCTGGGCGGAGCGCGGCTCGGCCGCCGCCAGCTCACCCGCCGGGAGGAGGTCTCGCGGGTCCTTTGCGCCGCGGTCCGCTCGGGCGGTTCACTCGCCGGCTGACGGCCGCGCCCGATGCCGCAGGCGGCGGAGGCGCCGCCGCAACTCCGTCGCGGCGAGCGCCGGGGCGGTCAGGCGCGGCGCGGCGAAGCTCCGCAGCGCCGTCGGCGCCGGCGGCGGAGGGCCTTCGCCGGCCTGCCCCTTGGGCGGCTTGAAACCCGCGAGCAGGCCGCGGACCGGGCTCACGAAATGCAGCGCCACCTGCCGCTCGGACGGCTCGCGGCCGGGCACCGGGATGCCGACCGCGTCACGGTCGAGCAGGCGGCAGCCGGCCGCCTGGCCCAGCAGCGCCCAGCAGGTCTGCTCCACCCAGACCGGAGCGAAGCGGTAGCTCGGCCGCGACAGGAACCATTCCACCAGGTCCAGGTCGTAGCAACCCGTGCGCAGGGCCACGATGCCGGTGTTGACGTGCGCCGCGAGGCGCAGGCGAGGCTCCCGCAGCAGGTGCCAGGAGCGCACGGAGTAGGCGTTTTGGGGATCGCACATGAAGAGCGCGCCCGCCGGGGGCGGCAGGTCGAAGAGGCCGGTGAACGGGCGCAGGAACAGCACGTCCGAGTCGCAGTAGGCAACCTCGTCCGCGGCGGCGAGCAGCGGCACGTCCACCAGTTTGAGCGCCAGCGGGTTGGTGGCGCGCAGGGCGCGGGTCGCGGGACGGGCGGCCAGGACCGCGGCCAGCCTCTCGTCGGCCTCGCGCCGCGGCACCACCTCGGGCTCGTCAAGAGCCGCCGCCAGCCGTTCGCGGTCGCCGGCGGTCAGCGTCCCGTCGTCGTGAACCCGCAGCCGCAGGGGCGCCGTCGAGAAGCGCAGCAGGCTCTGAAGGCAAGGCAGCGCCATCTCGACATGGGCATGTCCCAGGAGCGTGCTGACGAGACGGCCGTCAGCGGCGGGCCGAGGCGGCATCGCCGGATTCTACGCCGGGGTACAGTGCGTGCTACACTCCGCGCACCCCTGCCAGCGCGCTGACGTTCGGCGTCCGGAGGTTTCGTTCGGGAGAGGCGCAGCATGGATTGGAGTCGGAAGGCAATCCTAGTCACCGGCGGGGCGAGCTTCATCAGCTCCCACCTCATCGACCTGCTGGTCGACAGGGGGGCCCGCCGCATCCGGGTCGTCGACGACCTGTCGAGCGGCAGGCTGGCGAACATCCAGGGCCATCTCGACTCGGGCGCCGTCGAGCTGCTGCGCGCCGACCTCCTCGCCCCCGGAGTCGCCCAGCGTGCCGTCTCGGGGATGGAGGTGGTTTTCCACCTCGCGGCGATCCACGGCGGCCGCGGCTTCGTGGACCTGCACCAGGCCGCCTGCGCGCAGAACCTGGCCCTCGACGGCATGCTGATCAAGGCCGCCAGCGAAGCGGCGGTGGAGAAGTTCGTCTTCGCCTCCTCCGGTTGCGTGTATCCGAATCACCTGCAGCAGGACGTCTCGCGCGAGCTGTACCTCGCGGAGGGGATGGTGGGCCCGCCCTACGATGCCGACAACATGTACGGCTGGGCGAAGCTGATGACCGAGATGACTCTCGCGGCCTACCATCGTGACCTGGGTTTCCGCACGGCGTCCTGCCGCTTCTTCACCGTCTATGGCGAGCGCGGGGTCGAGAATCACGCGGTGATCGCGATGATCGCCCGCGCTTTCGTGCGGCAGGACCCGTTCGAGGTCTGGGGCGACGGCACCCAGGTCCGCAACTGGACCTACGTCGGCGACATCGCGCGCGGCATGGTGCTGGCAGCCGAAAGGATCGACGACGGAACTGCAGTGAACCTGGGCACCGAGGAACGCACGCGGGTGATCGAGGCCGTCGAGGAAGTCTTGCGGTACACCGGTCACCGGGCAACGATCAAGTTCCTTCCCCACATGCCGACGGGGCCGCTCAATCGGGTGGCGAGTAACCGTCTGGCGCGGGAGCTCCTCGGCTGGGAACCGCAGGTCAAGTTCATGGACGGCCTGCACCGCACGATCGATTGGTACTTCTCGACCCGCGAGCGGCACGCGGTCGGCGGCTACCTGGCCGAGATGCTCACCGAACGCTAGCGGAACGCCAGGCCGAGTCGCACACGTCCCCTCGGGGCTGGTAGCAGCGGTGGAAGGATCTTTGCCACCGTCGCACCTCGGGTCTCGGCAGGCCGCGAGGACCGAGAGGACGGCGCTCGGAAGGTCGATGCCCCGGCTACTGTACCTTTGCGACTGGCTGCCCCCCGATTTCGGCGCCGTTGGCCAGTACAGCCTGCTGTTCGCCCGGCAGCGTGCGGCCGCCGGCGAGGACGTGGTGCTTGCCGGGCTGTCGTCCACCGCCGACTCGACGACCGACGAGGAGGTGGCCGGCAGCGGCAGGCTGCGCGTGTTGCGCCGCCGGGCGGCCGCCTACGACCGTTCGGACCTGCGCGCTCGCGCGCTGTGGACCGTCCGCACGAACCTGGGTCTGCTGTGGCGGGCCCGGCGCTTCCTGTTCGCCGCCGACGAGGTCCTCATCACCGGCAGCCCGCCTTTCCTCCTCCACGTCGCGGCGCCGCTCGCGGCGCTGCTCCGCAAGCGCCTGACCTACCGCATCACCGATTTCCACCCCGAGTGCCTGATGGCGGAGATGAGCGAGCGGCGCGAAGCCGGGAACCGCCGCGGGCGGCCGCTGCCTTGGAGTTTGCGCGCCTTCTACCGGTTCACCCTGAGGCTGCGGCGGCGGGTGGACCGCTTCGAGGTGCTCGGGGAGGACCAGCGTCGGCGCCTGCTGGACCAGGGAATCCCCGGCGCGCGCATCACCCTGAAGCGCGATCCTTCGCCGGTCGAGATACCGGTCGATACGGAGCCCCTGCCGCTGCCCCCGGAGCTCGCGGGCCGGTGCCTGCTCCTCTACTCCGGCAACTTCGGCGTCGCACACGAGTACGAGACTTTTCTGGCCGGCTATCGCCTGCACCACCGGCAGGGCTCGGGACGGGTCGGCCTGTGGCTCAACGCCACCGGCGCCCGGGCCGACCGGTTCCAGCAGGCGCTCCAGGAGGAGGACCTGCCGGTGCACCGCGGCGTGCCGGTGCCGCTGGCGCGCTTGCCGCATCTTCTGGTTGCCGCGGACGCTCACCTGATCACCCTGCGCGACGCCTTCGTGGGTTACGTCCTCCCCTCCAAGGTGTACGCCTGCCTCGATTCGCGCCGCGATGTCCTCTACGTCGGCAGCCAGGGCTCGGACGTCCACCTGCTATGTGCCCGGGCCCGGTCCGCGGGTTACTTCCAGGTGGAGGTGGGCGACGCGCCGGGGCTGGCGCGCTCGCTCGAGGAGATCGCGGACCGGGCGCAGGTCCGCCACCAGCGGGCCGTGGACAAGCGCTAGCAGGCTGCTGAAAAAGGCCCGTGCGCTGCGTTGCGAGCGCCGCGGGGCCGGATGCCAGGCGCCGCGACGCAGGCGATGCCCCGACATCGTCGAGGAGCGGCAACGCCGCAGACGGCCCCGCGCCGCCGCAACCCGC
>DATKFK010000400.1:0-2380 GCA_035544375.1 Thermoanaerobaculia bacterium | reverse complement strand
CGGCCGGGCGAGCGGCCGCTCCGGCGAGCGGTAGCCGAGCGCGTTCCAGCCTGCCTCCTTGCCGAAGGCGTGGACGCGAGTGCCCTCGCGCGGCGCCGCATTCAGGAACGGATGGCGGCGGTAGAGCCGCAGCGCCTCGTCCTGCTGGGCGCGCACGCGGCTGGCGGCGGTGTGCGGCCAGGCGCCGGTGCCGAAGCGCAGCACGAGCCGCGTCGCACCCTCGGCCAGCGCCAGCAGGCCGGCGGTGACGGCCAGGACGATCGCCGTGCGCGCCAGCGCGGTCACCGGCGCGCGGACCGCCGCGCGCATCAGGGTGCCGCCGCCGGCGCCGCCAGCGCCAGGTTGCCGGCGCCCGCGCTCCCTGGGCGATCGAGCGGCTGCTGACATGCCCCCAGGGACACCGCCTAGCCCGGATCGCCCGGCAGGCGGCGCAGCGGATACCGCGTCCAGGGCGTGCTGTAGACGAGCAGCTCGTCGCTGCCCATGGTCCTGTTGCCCGGAACGCGCAGGCGCAACACCGGCCGCAACCCCAGGTCGGAGGCGAGATGCGGCAGCCAGGCCGGGAAGATGGCCACGTAGTCCGGCCGGCGGGCGGCGACCGCCGCCGCCATCGCCCGCTCCCAGGGCACGCCGCTCGCCACCTGCCGCTGCACCTCGAGCCGCAGCTCGGGATTGGCGATGCCGGCGAGGTCGACGATGCGGTTGGGGAGCAGGTACTTGAAGGCGCCGATGTCGTTGACCGCGAGCACCGCGCCCGCGGGCAGGCGCGGCCCTAGCCAGCGCGCCGCGCGCACGTCGCTCGACTCGACGTCGGCCAGGTTGCGGGCATAGAGACCGGCACACTGCAGGAAGCCGGACGCCGTCGGCCACACCAGCAGCACCGCCAGCACCAGGCAGGCTGGCAGGCGCACCCTGCCGGCCCTGACGCCCGGGCCGAGCGCGCCGGCGGCGCCCTCGAGGGCGAGGGCGCCCAGGACCACCACCACGGGGAAGAGCGGGAAGTAGTAGCGGCCGAAGTTGCCGGCCAGGATCTTGCCCGGCGGGCTGAGCGTCGAGTAGACCAGGGGCAACGCCACCAGCCACAGCGCCGGCAGCAGGCCGCGGTCGCGCCGCGAGCCGAGGCGCGCCACGAGCGCCGCGGCGCCGCCGCAGCACAGCAGGGTCATCACCGGCTGCGGCCGCAGCAGGATTCCCATCACCCCGTAGACGTATTGCAGGTCGGGCAGCCAGTGCCGCATCTCGCCGCCCTTGGCGGCGAAGGTGGTGGGCAGGAAGGTCCCGCCGGCGACCCGGTAGAAGAGCAGCGGTCCGGCGAGCACGCAGCACGCCAGCAGCCCGCCCCTGGCGAGCCGCGCGAACGGCGGCCGGAGCCACCGCAGGGGCGCCGTCTCGCCGGGCGCCGCTTCCGGGCCGTGCGCGCCGCGGTCGAAGCGCAGGCAGCCGTCGGCGAAGGCGAGCGCCAGCAGCAGCAGGCCCTCGGGGCGGGCCAGCGCCGCCAGGGCGAGCACCGCGGGGGCGAGCGGCAGCGCCGCCGCGGCCGCCCGCTCGCGCAGGTGGAGCACCATCCCCCAGGTGGACAGCAGCACGAAGAGCGGGATCTCCATGCCCGAGAGCGCCGACCAGACCAGCCAGCCGGTGCCCAGGGTGAGGCCGCCGGCCAGCGCCGCCAGCCCCGGCCCCAGGCCGAGCTCCCGCGCCAGCCGCCAGGTGGCGTCCACGCCCGCCAGGTAGAGCAGCGCGCCGGCCAGCTGCGCCCAGGCGAGCGGACTGCCCGGCAGATAGGCGAGCAGCGCCAGCAGCGCCGTCCACAGCGGCGCCGTCGAGCCGGTGACCAGCTCTCCGGCGTTGTACGACAGGCCGTGGCCGGCGGCCAGGTTGCGCGCGAACTGCAGGTGGATCCAGCTGTCGTCGAGCGGCCAGCCCAGGCCGCCGCCGAGCTGCCAGAGCTCGATCCCCAGGTAGCCGAGGCAGGCGGCGGCGGCGCCCAGCAGCAGCCAGCGGGGGGCGCCGCGGCGCCGGCGGCCCGCGAGCACCGCGGCGCCGGCGGACGTCGAGGCGAGAGGCGCCGTCGTCATGGGGAGAGCAAGCATAGCGAAGAAGACGGCTGAGAGTAGAATCTGCGGCCGGATGTCCGCGCCACGGTTCGAAGACCGCCTGCAACGTGCGTCACGCGTCGCCCTGTACGGCAGCCTGGCGCTGGCGATGGCCGCCGCCTACGGCATGGTCGCCACGCTGGACCGGCCGGTGGTGGTCGGCGACACGGCCTGGATCGAGCACGACTACCTGCACGACCCGACCGTCGGCCTGCTGCGGCGCTACGTCCAGATCGACACCAGCGAGGCGACCGGCGACGAGGTGGCCGGCGCCCGCTTCCTCGCCG
>DATKFK010000399.1:0-6736 GCA_035544375.1 Thermoanaerobaculia bacterium | reverse complement strand
TGCGGCATGACCGCCGGATCGGCATGGCTGGTGTATCCGCCGGCAACCAAGTTCCGCGCCCCGGGCGTGCGGCCGCTGGGGCGGGTGGAGGTGACGCGGGTCGGGGCCCTGGAGAGCGAGGCGAGGCTGCTGGAAGGAGCGGTGGGCGAGGCTGGCGGCCGGGCGGTCGAGCAGACGCACCGCTACGGCGAGGCGCGTTTCGACGTCGAGATCGACGCCGGTGCCACGCGCTCGCCGGCCGCCGCGGCGGCGTTGCGAGCAGGAATCGCCGCCTCGCCCCTGCTGCGCCTGCACCGGGGCGGGGGAAGGGCCGCGGCGCGGCTGTACCTGCTGGCGGCGCGCGGCGTGGTGGCGGCGAACGCCGCCGTGCCCTCGGCGGGGCCGCTGGCGGCGGACAGCTGGGCGGTGGTCGGCGAGGACGGCGAGCTGCTGATGCCGGTCCATGCGGCGTGCGAGCCGGGGGTGGCGGGTCTCCTGCTCGAGAACCTCGAGAAGCGGGCGCGCTACCGGGCGGCGATGGAGCTGGCCGATCCCGGCGGCCCGCTCCGCGGCAGGGTGCAGCTCGCGGTGCTGGGCCGCGAGGGCGAGCGCTGGGTCGAGCGCGGCGTCGACGAGCAGGGCCTCAGCCTGGGCGAGCCGACCTTTCAAGCCGGCGAGCGAATCGCCTTCAGGATCACCCACTGCCATCCCTCGCCGCTCTTTTTCTACCTGCTCGACTTCGGCCTCAGCGCCGCCATCAGCCTGGTCTATCCGGCGATGGGCGGGCAGCAGAAGGCGGCTGCCCGCGACACGGCCACGATGGTGGGTGCAGGCAGGGACGCTGGCGCTGGCGAGGACGGGGGCGAGGGCGAGGAGATCACGCTCGCACTGCCGCCGGAGTTCCCCTATGGCGGCGCTCCGGAGGCGCGGCGGGGCGGCTGGCTCGAAACCGTCAAGCTGTTCGCCACCACCGCGGAGGCCGACTTCGGCCCGCTCTTGCAAAGGACGGTCCGCGACGCCGCGCTGCCGCGGCCGGGCGAGGAGAACCCGCTGAGCCGCCTGCTGAGGACGAGCCTTACCGGTCGAGGCACCCGCGAGATGGCGGTCGCCAGGCCCGCCTCGGCAGGCGACTGGACGGTCGTCCAACGCTCGTTCCGGCTGCTGCCCTAGGAGGCCCGCCGGAGGCGTGCCCTCAGGAGGCGCCGTTGCGCAGCAGCTGGGCGTAGAAGCGGACGATTTCGGCGAAGTTGGAGACGCCCAGGCGCTCGTCGGCGCCGTGGATGCGGGCCAGGTCGGCGGCGGCCAGGCGCATGGGCACGAAGCGGTAGGGGAGTGTGCCCAGGGCGGCGGCGTAATGCCTGCTGTCGGTGGCGCCGGAGAGGAGATTGGGGGTCACCACCACCCCTGGCAGGACCTCGCGGATGGTGCGCGCCAGGAGCTGGAACGCGGGCGCCGCGGTCGGCGACTCGGCGGACGGCTCGGTGGCGGTCGGACCGAAGCGGCTGATGGCGATGCGGCGGTCGGCGACGGCCGAGCGCACGTGGGTTTCGACGGCGGCGATGCTGTCGCCGGGGAGGATGCGGAAGTTGACCACCGCGCGCGCCGCGGAGGGCAGGACGTTGTCCTTGACGCCGCCCTGGACGATGGTGATGGCGGTGGTGGTGCGGATGGTGGCGTTGGAGGGCGGCGAGGCCTGCAGGACGCGGATGGCGAGCGGCTCGAAGAGCCAGAGGTTGCCGAGGAAGACGCGGGCCGCGAACGGCATCTCGGGCGCGACCGTGGCGAACGACTCGGCGGTGACGCCGGCGATGCGCGCCGGCATCGGGTGGCTCTCGAGGCGGGCGAGGGCGGCGGCGAGGATGCCGATGGCGGTCTGGGCGGGAGGCATCGAGGAGTGGCCGCCGGGCGCGCGGACGGCGAGCTCGAGGCTGACGTAACCCTTCTCGGCGGTGGCGACGAAGGCCACCGGCGCCGCGAGGCCCTGGATCAGGCGCTCGCCGACCAGGCCCCCCTCGTCGAGCAGCAGCTGGGGCTTGACTCCGCGCCGGCGCAGCTGCGCGGCGATGACGGCGGCGCCGCGACGGCCGCCGACCTCCTCGTCGTGGCCGAAGGCGAGCAGCACGGTGCGCCGGGGCCGGTAGCCGCGCCCGAGCAGCAGCTCGACGGCCTCGAGCGCGCCCACGACTCCCATCTTGTCGTCGAGGGAACCGCGGCCCCAGATCCAGCCGCCGGCGATGCGCCCCGAAAACGGCGGCACGCTCCAGCCGCTCTCGACCGGCACGACGTCGAGATGCGAGAGCAGGAGAATGGGCGGCAGCGTGGCGTCGGCGCCGGGCCAGGTGTAGAGCAGGCTGTAGCCGTTCACCACCTCGCGCGACAGCGCGGCGTGGACGCGCGGGAAGGCTTGCTCGAGATAGCTGTCGAGGCCGGCCATCTCGGCGGGCTCCGCCGGCAGGCCGTCGGGACGCGCGACCGTGCGGAAGCGCAGCGCGGCGGCGAGATGCTCGGCGGCGGCGCGGGCGTCGACCTGGAGATCGGCCACCGGGCGAGCCTCGACCTGGCGCGAGCGCAGGGTGGAGGCGCGCACCACCAGGACGGCGACGAGGAGCAGCACGACGCCGGCGAGGCCGGCAAGGATCTTCTTCACGAGAGGCCCCCTGGAGAAATGGTGGCGCGGGCTTCCTCGGCCAGGCCCACGGCCAGGCGCTCGCACAGGCGGTAGGCGTGATGCGCGGTGACGATGGCGGCGGGGTCTGCGAGGCGGCCGCGGAGGGTGTGCAGATGGCGGGCCGCGATGTTGGTGATCTCGGGCTTGCCGGCCCCGGCCGGGGCGAGGCGGCGCCCGACCGCGAGCACCGCCAGGCCGGGGCCGCCGGCCAGGCGGTCGCCGAGGAGGCCGCGCCAGGTGACCGCCTCCTGGTTGCCGGGCCTGAAGGCGACGCGGCGGTGCGCCGGCCGCGGCGGCGGTTCGTCGGGGCGAGGCGGCCGGCGGGCGGCCGCGCCGGCCGCGCTGGCCGCGCTGGCCGCGGAGAAGGCGGCGAGGGCGCGGCCGCCGAGCTCGTGGGCGCCGTCGCCCAAGCTCCACAGCACGAGGTCGAGCTGGCCCTCGGTCTCGTCGCGCTCGCCGCCGGCGCGGCCGACCCGCAGCTCCCACGGCAGCCTCCCGGGCGCCGCCAGGCGCAGGACGAGCGGAAAGGCGCGGTCGAGGTGGCCGCGCAGGGTCGGCACCACCGCCCGGTCGAGGTCGCCCTTGTCGATCACGTCGCGCGGATCGAAGCCGGCGTCGAGCAGGTCGCGCCCGAAAGTCGCCTCGTAGCCGCGCTTGTTGGAGACGAAGCGGCAAGCCGGCGGACGCTCGGCGAACATCCCGCGGACGGCGCTGGCGAGATAGATCGACTCCCACCAGCGGTCGGGGGGAATGAACGCCAGGGTCTGGAGCTGGACGTCCTGCAACAGCAGGCCGCCGGGCCGCAAGGCGGCGGCGATCGTCTGGCACAGCCGCTGCGGGCTGGTGAACGCCGCCGGCGGCAGTTGCCGGAAGCGCGCCGGTGCTCCGGCGTCGCTCGCGACGGCAGCGGCGGCATCGGAGGCATGAGCGGCACCGGCGGGACGGACGGGTTGGGTGGCATGAGCGGCATGGGCGGCGGGGTTCGGGGAGGCGCTCGCCGCTTCCGGGTCGATGGCCGCGACCACCTGCAGGCCGGGGCAGGCAGCCAGCCAGCGGGCGACGGTGCGGGTGGTGTCGGGACCGGGGCGGTCGAGGCAGACGACGGTGAGCTGGTCGTAGAGCGGAGGCCCGCCGCCAAGCCGCTCGAGCAGCTCGGTCATGTGGTACAAGTGATCCTCCACGACGACCAGGGGGCGCCTTTGGAAGCCCTCCGCTGCAACCCAGGACATGGCACGATCTTACCGGCTTCGGTCCACGCCGTGGTTGCTGTACCTGGGGGTGCTGCTGGTGGCCGCGCTTGCCGGCGTCACCTTCCTGTCGCTGCGTCAGGAGTGGCGGCAGCGGATCGGCCAGAGCCGCGGCGAGACCATCTTCGAGCTGGTGCAGGACACCGTACCCAGCCGGCCCACCGAGACGCCGGGGGTGTCCGCGTGGCTGCACCTCGAGCTCAAGCGGTACCGCCAGCACATCGCCGACCCGGCCAAGGCGCGCCTCTACGGCGAGATCGCCGACTGGCACGACGAGAGCTCACTGCCGGCGTTCCTCGCCGAGCTGCGCGCGCCGCTGGCGGCGCTGCCGCCGCGGCCGGCGCCCGGCGACACGCCGCGGCCGCTGCCCGAATCGGCGCTGATCGGTGCGGCAGCGGGCGGCGGTCCGGGCGGCCCGGGCGGCGGCCCGGGTGGCGGCCCGGGCGGCGGCCTGGGCGGCGGCGGCACGGAGCCGCCGCTGCAGTTCCGGGTGCAGCGCTACCTGGAGCTGCACGGCCAGTGGTTCGCGCTGACCCGGCGGCGCGCCGTGGACACCGCGGACGTGGGTGATCTTTCGGCGCCCGCGAACCGGTTCCTGCTCTACGCCACCCACCACCTGCTGGCGGCCGGCGAAGCGCTGCGCACGGCGCTCGCCAGCCACCCGCTGCCGGCGGTGCCGGGGGGCCAGGCGCCGCGGGTGGTGAGGCTGTACGCGGTGGCGGAGGACGGGACGCTGCTGTCGGCACCCATGGCCGCCGATCCCGGAAGCGTCGAGTCGCGGCGCGAGGCGGCGCTCGGCGAGGGACGGGAGTTCCGCAAGCTGCCCGAGCTGCCGACCTTCGTCCCCAACGAGTTCGTCTTCCGCTTCGACTTCGGTGCGCCGGCCGCCTGGCGTTCGCGGGCCTACTACTCCGGGTTGTACCTCGATCTCGGCGGACAGGGTGTGGTGGCGACCCTGCTGGTGCCGGTGCGCGATCCGGGCACCGGTTACCAGGCGGTCGTCTGCGCCGACCTCGTCTTCGCCATCGACTGGCAGGACTTCGCCGCGCACATCGAGCCGCCGATGGCCGCGGAGGTGGTGCGGCTGGACGCGCCGGCGCGCGAGGCGTGGCGGCCGTGGACGGCGATGGCGGCGCATGGCCGCGCCGGGGCGCCGGCCGAGCTGCGCGCGGCGGTGACGGCGCTGGCCGCCGCCGAGGGACGCGCCGGGCGGGCGGTCAACCCGTTCTATCTCTACCACGGCACGGTCGAGGGGCGGGGAGCCGTCGCGGCGCTGCAGGTGGCCGCGACGACCTGGCTGGTGACGCTCTTTCCGGTCACCCGCTCGAGCTTCGCGCTGCTGCCGGCGGCGCTGCTCGGGTTGCTGGTGGTCCTGCTGCTGGCGAGCTTCGAGGCGAGCCGGCGGCGGACCGAGAGAGCGCAGTGGAAGGCCGAGCGCGAGCTGGCGGAGAAGCAGAACCTGCTCAACACCATGCAGGTGCCGCTGATGGTGGTGGATCCCAACACCGACGAGGTGGTCTACGGCAACCTGGCGGCGGCGGGCCTGGGGATCGCGAGCGGCACCCGCGCCCGCGACCTGGTCGCCGACGAGCCGAGGGCGCGCGAGCACTACGCCCGCATGCAGGTGGCCGATCGGGGCTCGCGCCGCGCCTACGGCGTGCCGCTGCGGGTCCGCGGCGAATCGGGCGGATTGGAGACGCGCTATGCCATCGTCCGTTCGGTGGCGGTGACCGCGCCGATCGAAGCGCTGCGCGCCGACGAGCGCCATCGCCTGGCCGTGCTCTTCCTGGTGGAGCCCGAGGCCGACCTGGCGCTGTGGCGCGCGGACCTCGAGGGGAGCACCCGCGTCGACGAGCGGCGCAAGCTGGCCGGGCTGCTCGCGCACGGCGTCGACTCGCTGGCCCGCGTGCTCGCGGACTGTCTCGAGCGGAGCGGTAGCAGCGGTGAGCGCGGCGCGAGCGGCGGGCGCGGCGCAAGCGGCGGGCGCGGCGAGAACGGAGGGAACGGCGAGAACGAAGGGAGCAGCGAGAACGGAGGAAACGGCGATGCGGGGTTCGCCCGCTGGCTGGCGACCTATCTGGAGCGGCGGGTGCTCGCCACCGCCTGGCTGCTCGAGCATTGGGACGCCGAGCCGCCGCTGCCCCCCGATTGCTCGATCGAGGCGGCGCAGGCGCTGGCGACGGTCGCGAGCTGGCGGGAGATCTTCGCCAGGGTGCGCGACGACGCGCGGCTGCGGTCACGGCTGCACTGGGACAACGGCGTGCTGGCGGAGCGGCCGCCGCAGGGCAGCGAGGTGCTGCGCGCGGCGATCGACTGGCCTGACGACTACTGGTTCGCGGCGCCGCTGCGCGGCGGCTTCGGGTTCTTCCTCGGCGAGGTGCTGATCAACGCCGTGCGGCATGGGCGGCCGGGCTCGGTGCCGAGCTTCGCCGTCACCCTGGACCCGGTGCGCCGCGAGCTGCTCTTCGCGGTCGTCAACGAGCTGCCGCACGCCGCAGCGGCGGCGGCTGCCGGCGCCGCGGCGGCGCGCGGCATCGAGGCCTATGGCGGGCGCCGCATCCTCGAACGATTGGCCCACCTGTGCGACTGGCGCGACCTGCGGTTCACCCGGGACGAGTCGACGTTCCGGGTCAGCTGGCGGGTGCCGGTGAGCCAGCGCGGCGACCCGCGCGGCGCGGACTGATCGCGGGCGGTGCCCGCTGGCCGCCGGTACCCGCTGGCCGGCGCAGCCGGCTGGCGCCAGTGGGCCGGCGGCCTGGCATGCTGGCTGTCTGGTGTGCCGGTCGGCTGGAGTGCCCGTGGGCTGGTGTGCCTGTGGGCTGGAGTGCCCGTGGGCTGGGCC
>DATKFK010000398.1:0-7616 GCA_035544375.1 Thermoanaerobaculia bacterium | reverse complement strand
AGTTGGCGGCAATCGCCGCGGCGGCATTCGTCGCCGCGGCGCTGGCTCCGGTGCCGGCGCAGGGCGCGACCCGGATCGAAAAGCACCTGGCCCTGGCACCCGGCGGCCAGCTGATCGTCAAGTCGGACATCGGCAGCGTCGTGGTTCGCGGCGACGCGGCCTCCGGCGCGGCGGTGGTGCTCACCGCGGACCGCGACGACCTCGAAAAAGATTACGAGATAACCTTCGCGGCCGCTCCCGGTCAGGCGCGGGTGATCGTCAAGCGCCGCGGCGGTGGCTGGGGCTGGTTCGAGGGGTGGCAGCCCTGGCGCGGCAAGGCCGAGATCGCGGTGAGCGTGCCGCGCGCCACGGCCGCCGCGGTGCAGACCAGCGGCGGGCGCATCGAGGTCTCGGGCCTGGCGGGCGCCGCCGAGCTGAGCAGCTCGGGCGGGTCGGTGGTCGCCCGCGGGCTCGAAGGCAAGCTCGTGGCGCATTCGAGCGGCGGCGGGATCGACGTCCACGACATGCGCGGCGACGTCCATCTCTCCAGCTCCGGCGGCGGCGTGCGCGCCGCGGCGGTGCGGGGTGAGGTCGAGGCGTGGTCGAGCGGCGGCAGCGTACGCCTCGAGCAGGTCGCCGGCAGCGTGCGCGCCAGCTCGAGCGGCGGCGGCGTGACGATTCGGGGCGCCGGCGGCCGCGTGGAGGCATCGTCGTCAGGTGGACCGGTCAACGTCAGCTTCGCCGCCGGCAATGCGCACGGCGGCCACATCGACTCGAGCGGCGGCGGCGTCGAAGTGCTGGTCGACCCCGCGGTCGGCCTCGAGGTGGATGCCGCCTCGTCCGCGGGCTCGGTATCGTGCGACCTGCCGGTGACGATCGCGGGAAAGATCTCGAGCCACTCCGTCCGTGGCGCATTGCACGGCGGCGGCGAGCGGCTGCACGTGCGCTCGAGCGGCGGCGGCATCCGCATCAGCGCGCTCTGACAGCCGGCGGCCGGGCGCCGCGTTGGGCGCTAGCGCGGGTCGGCGCCGACGATGCGGCGGGTGCGCGGCGCGCGGCGTGGCGCGACCTTGGGCGGCGCCGGCGGCGGCGCGACGAGGGGCGCCGCGCCGGTGAGCTGCCCCACCACGTGATGGGCCGAGAGGACCGCCCCCTCCTGCCAGCCACTGAGATACGACACCTGGTCGCCGCAGACGAAGAAGCGCTTGTCGGGAGCGAGCAGCCGATTGTAGGCCGCGGCATGCGCCGCCTGGCCCCAGTCCCAGTCGGCCCAGCCGCCGAGCTGGTGCGGCACCTGGTGCCAGGCGATCGACAGGCCGAGCTCGGTCTTGACGTATTTCAAGAACTCGGGGTGGAGGCGCTCGGCACCTTGCGTGGCGAGCATCAGCCGCTGGTCGAGAGGCAGCGCGCCGAGCGCGCGCGCCGCGTCGGCGTAGTTGTAGGCCCCCGTCAACACACCCTTGGCGGAGAAATAACCCGAGGACGGGTACCAGAACTGGGTGATCGGGTGATCGATCCAGCTGATGCCGCCGTAGATCTGGCGGCCAGGCGCTTCCCAGAAGCGCTCCTCGGCCTGCCAACCGACCTTCGCCGCCGCCTCGAACTTGGGGACGCCGACCGCCCCCTTGAAGTCCGGCGAGAAGGTTTCGTTGTCGATCAGCTTCCTGAGCAGCGGCAGCGGGATGGTGCTGATGCAGTGGTCGGCCTTACGGGTCTCCCGCGCGCGCCCCTGACCGCGCCGCTCGATGGTGACCGTCACGCCGCTGTCCGAGTTCTCGATCTTGACCACCTCGACGCCACGGGTGATGCGTTCGGCGCCGATGCTGCGCTCGAACCCCCGCACCACCCGGTCCATGCCGCCGACCGGCTGGAACAGGGTCGGCTGCCATTCGTAATCCTCGGGCTGGTAGAAGCGACGGTCCCAGAAGCGCGACTTGAGCAGGGACGGCAGCGGCAGCGGCGGCTCGACGTCGCCCGGCTCGACGACCGCCGGCGGCACCCGGTAGCCGGACCGCGTCGAGCCTTCGTACCGGTAGTGCTCCTCGGGATCGACGTCGCCGAACACCGCCAGCAGCTGCAGCAGGTCGCGGCGTTCGGCGGCGCTCAGCTCGTCGTCGAGCGCCCGCTTGTCGATGGCCTTGGCCAGCAGCTCGGCGATGTAGCCGCGAGTGTCGTTGGCCACCTGCCGGTTGGCGACTGGCTTGCTCGCGAAGGCCAGGTCGGTCTGGAAGAGCGCCGCGCGGTCCTCCATGACGTAGACCTCCAGCTCGACGCCGAGCTCCCGGCAGTAGCCGATCAACGCCTGATGATGGTACGGGATGCGTCCCGGCCCGGCATTCCAGTACAGCCCGGCGTCGAAGCGGCAGGTCTGGTCCGGCAGGCCGGCCTGCTCGACGACGTCGCCGCGGCGCACGGTGAAGCTGCGGCCGCCGATGCGGTCGGCAGCCTCGAGCACCTCGACATGGTACTCGGCCTTCAGCAGCTCGTGGGTGGCGGTGAGCCCGCCGATGCCGGCGCCAAGCACCAGCACCGACTTGCCACCGCCCAGGCGCTGCGGCCGCGGCGCGCCCGCGTAGGCCGGCGGCGTGCGCAACATGCCCATCGCCACCATGGTCTCGTAGACCGCCGCCGCACCGCCGGCGATCCCGACCCGCTCGAGGAAGGCGCGCCGGGTCCAGCCGCCACTGTCGCTCATCGCTTCGTCTCCCCGGCCGCCCGTCCCGCCGCTCGGCGGCCTGCCGTCGGCGGATTCTCACACGGGCGCGGCGTTTTGGCGCATTGATCTCTAACCAGGGAGGCGCTGCCAGTGGACGACCCGGGTGCCCTGGTCGTCGCGCACCACGTCGGCCAGCACGGAGCGGGCCTTGGTGCCGACGCGCGCCGTGGCGGTGATGCGGTAGTGCTGGGCGGCAACCGTCTGGACCTGGCTGCCGATGCTGCCGCCGCCGAAGGGATGCTCGTCGATGCCGTCGGGCAGGCCCGCCGCGATCCCGGCCACGGTCTCGGCGACTGCCGCATCGCAAAGCGCGGTCAGCATCGAGGCGCGCGCCTCGTCGCGGGCGACCCGCAGCCGCAAAGCCAGCGACATTCCGACCAGCGAGAGCGCCACCGACAGCAGGAAGACCACGAACAGCGCGACGAGCAGCGCGAAGCCCGAGTCGGCCGCCTGACGCGGCGGCCGCCGCGCCGCGCCCGCCGCCGCGCTCACCAGGAGGCCCCCAGCCCGGCGCCGCGCGGCGTCAGGATGAGGCTTTCGTGCACCGATTCCTGGGCCGGGGCCCAGAGCGACGGCATCAGCATCAATGGGCTGCGGCGGGTCCGGCTGCGGCGATAGCGGTAGTCGAGGAGGACCACGGTGGGACCGCCCAGGGAGCTGGTGACGCAGCGAAACGACGTGGCCCCGTGCAGCAGGACGACCGAGCCGAGCGGCGCGCCGCCGCCGGCCAGCACCGAGCGGACCATGTCGCCGGCGACGAGGCGGTAGAAGATCGGGCCCGGCGGCTGGCCGGCGAGCTCGAGGAAGGCGCAGGAGAGGTCCGGGTTTTGCGCGGCGACCGCGACCGAGGCGCTCTGGACGTCGGCACGGAGCCGCATGGCGATCAGCGCCGCCGCCGGATCGAGCGCCTCGCGCCCGGCATCCAGCACCATCTGCTGCGCCTCCCCCAGGAGCTCCGCCGCGATGGCCACCACGACCGCCAGCAGCATCATCGACACCACCATCTCGACGAGCGTGAAGCCCTTCTCGCGGCGGGTGGCGGCGGCCAGGAAGCGCCCACCGGCCGGATCGCCGGGCGGCGTCATGGGCCTCCTCCCGGGCGCCAGATCATCGTCTGCAATTGGCGCCGGTAGGGACGCCCCAGGACCGTGTACCTTCCCACCAGCACGATGCGGAAGAGGTTCGGGGTTGCCGCCGGGAGCACGGCGACCGCCACCTTGAGGTCCGGCGCCGGCGAGCCGGCCACGAACGAGCTGACCGACCAGCCGACGTCGGCGGTCGACTGCATGGGGATGAGGCCGGCGCGCATCTCCTCCAAGGTCCATTCCATGACCTGCACCGCCTGGCGCTCGGCGTCGATCCGCCGCACCACCCGCGGCTGCTGCAGCAGAAGCGCCATGGCGGTGAGCATGGCAACGGTCAGGATCCAGAGCGAAACGGCGACCTCGACCAGCGTGAACCCGCGGCGCCGGCGCGGACCGGCCGCACCGACCGCAGCCACGACGGACGCGTCGAGGCCGGGTCCGGCGCCGACCGGCGCTTCGATTGGATGCGGGATCGCGATCGCCATCGCCGTCAGCAGGGTGCCGCCGCACCCGAGGCGGCGGCGCCCGGCGCTTCCGAGAGTGCCTTGACACTAGCGCGGCGGCGGCGGCGAATCAAACCGGATCGGGCGTGCCCAGGAGGAAGCGCACCGCCGCGGCGACGCAGCGCTCGTCGCGCAGGATGCGCAGATGCCCGAGCCCCTCGGTGCGCCGCAGCTCCGCGCCCGGCCAGCGGCTCACCAGCTCGGCGCCCTCGTCGCAGGCCATCTCGCGGTCGTTGGCATCGTGCAGGACCAGCAGCGGCGTGGTCATCCGCGGCGCCAGGTCGAACGGCGCGATGCCGTCGAAGGACACGCCCAGCCAGCGTTCCGCGGCGCGCAGCAGGCGACGCCAGACCTCGTCGGACACGCCGACGCCGGCCCGGAAGCGCGCCCAGAACGAATCGAAGCGTACCGGCGGAGCGAAGAAGACGGCGCGGTCCGCCGCGAGGCCGCGCGACATCGCATAGGTGCTGGCGGCGGCGCCGAAGGAATGCGCCACGAGCCCCCGCACCGGCTTCCAGAGCGCGGCGGCGCGCTCGAGGGCGGCGGCGAAGTGCACCAGCGACGACATGCCCCCGGCGGATTCGCCGTGCCCGGGCAGGTCGATGGCCACCGCGCGGAACCCTGCCGCAACCGCCGGTGCGACCAGCGCGGTCATCTGGCCGGAGTGGCCGCCCCAGCCGTGGACGAGAAGCAGGGTCGGTCCCTCTCCCCAGGCGTGGCCGACGACGCTCTGGCCAAAGGCGGCAAGCTCGAAGCGTTCTCCCCGGGCCAGCACGGCGCGCTCCGCGGAGCGCAGCGGTGCCCGCGGCGGCGTGAAGAACAGCCGCTGTGCCAGCCGCGCGGCGGCGCCCGGAGCCACGGCGCCGGCCATGCGGAAGCCGGCGCGAAACCAGGGAGGAACCGGCACCGGACGTAAACGATCGGTCGTGCTTTTTTGGAAGGAAGAAGGTGCCGCGATCACGCTTTCGGCTGTGGACATGCAATCGCTCCTCCGAAGGAAGGCGTCTGTCTCAGTGGCTAGGCTGCTGGTGCGTCAGGCATCGGGGCGCTCGCTGCGGGCGACGAGCGCCCGGAAGGCGGTGCGCGCTCGCTGCTCCGCCTTGGGGTGGTCGAGCAGCTTGTAGAGCTGCTGAAAAGCCATGCCGATGCCGACCAGCTCGTAGGCGAACTGCTCGGCATCGAGATCAGGCCGGAAGTGTCCCTCGTCGACCGCCAGGCGCGTCGCGCGCGCCAGCGTGTGGTGCCAATCGCGCTGCGACTTGACCAGCAGGTCGCGCACCGGACCGGGCCGGTCGTCGTATTCCTGGCTGAGAGCGATGAAGAAGCAGCTGCCCTTGCGCTCGCGCCCCGAGATCCAGCCCAGGTAGCGATCGAACAGCGCGGTCACGCGCGGCTCGCCGCGCGGCTTCGCCAGCGCCGGTATCACCACTTCGCCGACGAAGCGGTCGATGGCGCGCCGCAGGACCTCGAGCTGCAGCGCCTCCTTGGACCGGAAATGAGCAAAGAGCCCGCTCTTCGACAGCTTCACGTCGGCTGCCAGGTTGCCCAGAGACAAACGTTCGAGACCGACCTCGCTCGCCAGCGCCAGCGCGCGATCCACGATCTCCCTCCGGGTCTCCTCACCTTTGGTCATGGCCCGACAATAGCACGACCGGTCGTTTTCGGACAAGCTCTGCGGCCCCTCTCTCCGAGATGCGTCATTCCGCGCAGTCCGGCTGACGATTTCGCGCGGTTCGCCGTGCCGGCGGCCCTGCCCAAAGGCGGCGAGAATGCACGGAAGAGCCCGCCGCACAACAGTTTTTCGCGCGTGGCACCCCCGTTGCACCCTAGGGCCTTCGTGCGCACACCAGCAGCAAACCCCAAAGCCTCAGCAACGACACAGCAACAGACTGACAAGGAGCGACCCTAGATGGAGACCGCAAAAGTCGACATTCGCAAGCTGCAGCTGCTCAACGACCGCATCAACCAGAGCATCGACGCCCTGAACCAGGTTCGCCTGTCGGTGCATGGTCTTTCGCATACCGCGGGGCTCAACCCCAACGTTCCCTTCGGCCTCGGCATCGGTCAGCAGCAGGCCGCCTACCCGCAGCAGGGGGGCTTCCCGCAGCAGGGGGGCTTCCCGCAGAGCGGCGGCTTCAGCCCGCTGCAGCAGGGCGGATTCCCCCAGGGCTTCGGCGGGCTGTCGCACACCCCGATGCCCTACGGCGTCCCCCAGGCCGGCATGAACCCCTATTTCGGCTTCGGCGGCGGCCAGCAGGCAGGCTTGAACCCCTACGCCGGCATCGGCGGCGTGGCCGGCGGCTGGAACCCCTACGGGCAAACCGGCCCGATCGGCCAGTTTGGGCAGCTCGGCGGCCTGAGCCACACCAGCGGCCAGGAGATGCTGGAACCTTTCGCCAACAAGCCGGTCTGGACCGACCCCTGGCTCGCGGCAAGGGTGGCGCACACCTTCCCCTACGTCCAGTTCGCCGTGCCACCGGTCGTGACCCTCTACTGATCGGAGACGGGGGGAGGGTCGATGCCGGCTCCTCCCCCCGCTCGCCGTTCTGATTCCCTCTACGAGGGCCGCGGCGGCAACCGCCGCGGCCCCTCACCGGCCGCCACAAGGAGAACAACGACGATGGCCACAAGTAAAGTCAACCTGGAACCGACGGTCGGCGAGGTCGCCGATCTACCGCGCATCGACGAAGCGATCGCCAGCGTGGAAAGGCTCTACCAGGCCCTGACCGGCAGTCAGGCGCCGCCCGCGTCGGAGGAGCCCGACGCACCCATACCGGTCGAGAAGGATGCCGCGGAGTTCGTGACCGAGCGGCTCGATCGCCTGATCGACGCTCTCGGCCAGTCGCTCGGTCAGCCAGGAGCGCAGGGCGAGCCGGCGGGTACCCCGGCCACCGAGACGGCGTGGAGCCCGCCGATCGCCGTCTGGGAGAACGCCGACGGCCTCCTGGTCCACCTCGACGTGCCGGGCGTCAGCCGCCAGGACCTGCAGCTCTCCGACGAGGGTGACAGCCTGACCGTCAAGGGCCAGCGGAAGCTCGACACCGACGGCATGCGCCTGCGCATGTCCGAGCGGCCCCTGGGGCCCTTCCACAGACGCATCATCCTACCCAGGGGAGCAGGCGGCGGCGACCTCCAGGCAAGGCTGCGCGAAGGGATCCTCGAGATCCGCATCCCCAAGCCCAGGAAGCCCGCTGCCGGCCAGCGCACGATTCCGATCTCGTGAGGCCTCGCCTGAGATATCGGTCGCCGTAGGTGAGATATCGGTCGCCGTAGAGCACGATAGCCGGAGAGGGGCGAGGAGGTCCGCGAGCGACGGGTTCCCGGGTGGCGACT
>DATKFK010000397.1:0-6968 GCA_035544375.1 Thermoanaerobaculia bacterium | reverse complement strand
TCCGCCATCCCGGTGCTCTGCGTCGCATTCGTCGCCTGGGCCGTGGCCAGCCGCCGCCTTGCCGGCGGCCTCCGGTTCGCCTCGATGGCCGCGGCCATGCTGCTGGCGTGCGCGGTGTGGACGCTGTTGCGCACCGACGGCATCACCGGCAGCGGTCATGCGCAGCTCGCCTGGCGCTGGACGAAGACGCCCGAGCAGCGGCTCCTGTCCCAAGGCGGCGCCGTGCCGGCGGCACCCGTCGCGGCGCCGGCGGCAGCGGCACGACATGCGGAATGGCCCGGCTTTCGCGGACCCGACCGCGACGGCGTCGCGCACGGCGCGCGGATCGCCATCGACTGGTCGCAGTCGCCGCCGGCCGAGCTGTGGCGCCGGCCGATCGGACCGGGCTGGTCGTCCTTCGCGGTCGCCGGCGGCCTCCTCTACACCCAGGAGCAGCGCGGCGACGACGAGGTCGTCTCCTGCTACCAGCTGGCCTCCGGCCTGCCGGTGTGGCAACACCGCTACGCGGTCCGCTTCTGGGAGTCGAATGGCGGCGCCGGTCCGCGCGCGACGCCGACCCTGGCCGGCGGCCGCGTCTACACCTTCGGCGCCACCGGCATCCTCAACGCGTTAGACGCCGGCAACGGCGCCGTCGCATGGTCGCGCAACGTGGCGTCCGACACCGGCACGAAGGTCCCGATGTGGGGCTTCGCGAGCTCGCCGCTGGTGATCGACGACCTCGTCGTCGTCGCCGCCACCGGCAGGCTCGTCGCCTACGACCTCGCCACCGGCGCTCCCCGCTGGTCCGGCCCCGCCCATGGCATGAGCTACAGCTCGCCGCAGCGAGCGATGATCGATGGCGTCCCGCAGATCCTGCTGCTGAGCGCCGCCGGCGCGACGAGCGTCGCACCGGCCAGCGGCGCGCTGCTTTGGGAGCACCCGTGGGCAGGCTTCACCATCGTGCAGCCGGCGCTGATCGCGGACGGCGACGTGCTGATCAGCACCAGCGGCGCCGCCGGCGGGATCGGCATGCGCCGCATCCGGCCCGCGCGCGGCGCCGGCGGCTGGACCGTCCGGCAGCGCTGGACGTCGGACGGGCTGAGTCCCTACTTCAACGACTTCGTCGTGCACCGCGGCCATGCCTTCGGTTTCGATGGCAGCACCCTCGCGTGCATCGACCTCGCGGACGGGGCGCGCAAGTGGGAGGGCGGACGCTACGGCAACGGCCAGCTCGTCCTGCTGCCCGATCAGGACCTGCTGCTGGTGGTGTCCGAGGAGGGTGAGCTGGCGCTGGTCAGGGCGGCGCCCGACCGGTTCACGGAAGTCGCGCGCTTCCCGGCGCTCAAGGGCAAGACCTGGAACCATCCGGTGCTGGTCGGCGACGTCCTGCTGGTGCGCAACGGCCAGGAGATGGCCGCGTTTCGGCTGGCTGCCGCGCGGCGCTGACGGCAGCTTCTCTACACGACGGCAAGCCTACACGGCGGCGAGCTCTTCCTCGAGCAGCTGGCGGGCGTGAAGATCGGCGTAGAGGCCGCCCGCCGCTAGCAGCTGCGCGTGCGTGCCGCGCTCGAGCACCTCGCCGCCGTCGAGCACCAGGATGAGGTCGGCGTCCTTGACGGTCGAGATGCGGTGCGAGACCAGGAAGACCGTCCGCCCGACGAACACCCGGCGCAGGTTGCCCAGGATCGTCTCTTCGGTCTGGGTGTCGACCGCCGACAGGCAGTCGTCGAGCAGCAGGATGCGCGGCTGCCGCAGGAGCGCCCGCGCCAGGGCGACCCGCTGCTTCTGGCCGCCGGACAGGGTCAGCCCGCGCTCCCCGACCACGGTGTCCAGCCCCTGGGGGAAGCCCGCCAGGTCCAGCTCGAGGCCGGCCAGCCGCGCCGCCTCGGCCACCTCGTCGCGGCTGGCGTCCGGAACGCCCAGGGCGATGTTCTCGTGCAGGGTGGTCGAGAAGAGGAAGGTCTCCTGCGGCACCATGCCGATGCCCGCGCGCAGCTGGGCCAGGGGCAGGCGGCGGACGTCGATGCCGTCCACGGCAAGGGTCCCGGGCGGCGGGTCGAGGAGGCGCGGGACGAGCGACAGCAGCGTGCTCTTGCCGGCGCCGGTGCGCCCGACCAGCGCCACCGTCTGGCCCGCCGCCACCCGCAGCTCGATGCCGCGCAAGACCGGCGGCAGGTCCGGGCGATAGGAGAACGTGAGCCCGCGCATCGCCACCTCGCCGCGCAGCTCCGGCACGTCGCCGAGCGGCGCCTCGTCGCGGATCGCCGGGACGGTCTCGAGGACGGTGCGGATGCGGGCGAGGGACGCCGCCGCGCGCTGCGCCAGGTTGATCACCCAGCCGAGCGCGATCATCGGCCACACCAGCTTGGCGAGGAAGAAGTTGAAGGTGACGAACTGGCCGATCGAGATGCGGCCGTGCAGGACCAGCGACCCGCCGTACCACAGCACCGCGGCGGCGGCCAGGCCGATGAGGGTCTGCAGCAGCGGGTGGAAGCTCACCGTCCAGCCGATGAGGGACCGGTTGCCGTCCACGTACGCCTGGTTGAGGCGGCGGAAGTCGGCCTGCTCATGCTCCTCGCGGGCGTAGGCCCGCACCACCCGCACGCCCGCCAGGTTCTCCTGCGCCCGCGTGGTGAAGTCCGCGAACTGCTCCTGGACGCGCTCGAAGAGGACGTGAATGCGCTCGCCGAAGAGCTTGGTGGTGAGCGCCACCAGCGGCATCGCGAGCAGGGCGATGACCGCCAGCCCGGGGTGGATGCGCAGCATGAAGATGACCGCGCCGGTGCCGCCCAAAACGGTGTTGGCGGCGTACATGATGGCCGGCCCGCAGACCATGCGCACCGCCTGCAGGTCGTTGGTGGCGCGGGCCATCAGATCGCCGGTGGGATGGTCGTGGAAGAAGCCCGGCGGCTGCCGCTCGAGGCTCGAAAGATAGTCGTTGCGCAGGTCGAACTCGATGTCCCGGCTCATCCCCACCAGGATCATGCGCTGGGTGAAGCCGAACACTCCCTGCAGCAGCGTGACGCCGACGATCAGCCCGGCGTATCCGAGCAGCGTCGAGCGGCCGATCTCGGTGCGCAGGGCGTCGACCGCGTTGCCGAGCAGCAGCGGGCTGGCGAGGCCAAGGGCGACCGTGCCGACGATCGCCAGCAATCCGAGAGAGAGCTTGCGGCGGTAACGGGAAAGGTAGGGCCAGAGGGCGGAAAGTCGCTTGAGCAAAACGGGCTCCCGCCGCCGAGGATATCACCGCATCCGCGGCGGCGGGGTGGAGCTCCGGCCTATCAGCGCCTCCAATAACCGTGGTAGAAGAACCGGCCGCGTGGACCTGCGTAGTAGCGCGGCCCTACCCAGACAGCGCGCGGGTAGGGCGGCCGCAGCCAGGCGCCGCCGACCCAGCGATAGCCATAGGCCGGATACCAGCCCCAGTGACCGCCAACCCAGGCGTAGCCGGGACCCGGGCAGGGACCCACCACCTCACGCGCGACCGGCACGGCCGGCGGACCGAAACCGACGTTGATACCGAAACCGACGGCGACACCGGCGAACGCGGAAGCCGCCGAGGACAGCAGCAATACGAAGCTTGCGATCAGGGTCAGCTTTGCGAGTCTGTTGCGATGCGTGGTCATGGTCGTGACCTCCTCACTCGCTGGAACCCGCCTTGCCGGCATTTCCTGCGGGCGCGAGGAGCGGCACCGCGGGCGGCGAGATCCCACCGGCGCAGGTCGCCGCCAGCAGCGCCGCGCGGCCGCTCGGGTGCAGCGCCGCCGGCGCCTCCACGCGGGCTTCCAGGCGCAGGATCGGCCGCCCCATCGCCATGTACTTGGCCTCGTAGTTGGTGCGCGGGCCCTCGTCCCACGGCCCTTCGCGGCGGGCCACCGCCAGGCCCGGGTAACCCGCCAGCAGCTCGAGCACCAGCTCGCCGTAATCCAGGAAGTCGGTGGCGAAGTAGAGCCGGCCGGCAGGCGCGAGCAGTCCGATCACCAGGTCCACGGTCTCGGGATCGAACAGGCGCCGTTTGTGGTGGCGCGCCTTGGGCCACGGATCGGGAAAGTAGACGTGCACCGCCGCCGCGAAGGCGCGCGGCAGCACCGAGGACAGGAGGTACAGCGCCTCCCCCCGCAGCGCCAGCCAGTTGCGCAGCCCCCGCCGGCGCGCGCGGCTGACGAACAGGCGATGGTACTCGGCGACCTGCTCGATGCCGGCGAAGCTCCGCTCCGGGTGCTCCTGGCAGCGGCGCAGCAGGTAACGCCCCTTGCCAAAGCCGATCTCGACCTCCCATTCCCGGCCGCCGGGCGCGAGATCGGCGAGCCGCAGGGGCGCCGAGAGCTGGTCCAACCCGTAGTCGCCGGCCGCCGCGGACACCACCAGCGGCTGGATCAGAGCAGCTCCTCGCGCCCCCGGCCGGCAAGCGCCTGGACCAGCCTCCGCACCTCCTGGGAGCGGCTCTTGGGCATCACCAGCACGGCGTCGCCGGTGCGCACCACGATCAGGTCGTCGACGCCGAGCACGGCGATGGTGCCGGATTCCGAGAACAGCAGGTTGCCGGTGGCGTCGAGCGCCAGGCGGTCGCCGCGCCCGGTGTTGCCCAGCGCGTCGGCCGGCAGCAGCTCCTCGAGCGCTCCCCACGACCCCAGGTCGCTCCACCCGCAGTCGAGTGGCAGGGTGACCAGGGAGTCGAGCTTCTCCATCACCGCGTAGTCGATGGAGCGCGCCGGCAGCAGGGGGTAGAGCTCCGCCAGGCGTCCGGGGGCGGCGGCGATCTGCTCGAGCCCGCGCGCGAGCTCCGGCTCGTGGCAGGCCAGCAGCTCGAGCAGGCGGCTGCCGCGGAACACGAAGATGCCGGCGTTCCACAGGTAGCGTCCCGAGACCAGGAAGCGCGCCGCGTCCTCGGGGCTCGGCTTCTCGACGAAGCGCCGCACCCGCCGCACTTCCTGCATCTCGCGCATCTCGTGCTCCCGCTGCTCCCGCTGTTCCCTCTGCTCCTGCTGCTCCCGCCCCTCCCGCCGCTCCGCTGGCTCGGCGCCCGGCTCCCCGTCCGCATCCAGCTCCAGGTAGCCATAACCGGTCTCGGCCCACCGCGGGGTCACGCCGAGCGTCATCACCCGGTCCTCCGCGGCCACCACCCGCGCCGCCGCCGCGAGGACCTCGCGGAAGCGCTCCGGTTCGCCGACGCGATGGTCGGCGGGCAGCACCGCCAGCACGCCGCCGCGCACCGTTTGGGGCATCGACCGCACCGACCAGCCGATCGCCGGCGCGGTGTTGCGCCCCTCGGGCTCGATCAGCACCTGCTCCGGCGGCACCTCCGGCAGCTCGCTCCGCACCGCCGCGGCAAGCTCGCGGGTGGTGCACACCCAGATCGCCCGCGGCGGCACCAGCGGCGCCAGGCGGGCGACGGTCGCGCGCAGCAGGCTGTCCTCCCCTTCCAGGGCGAGCAGCTGCTTCGGCCGGCGCCGCCGCGACAGCGGCCAGAACCGGGTGCCGCTGCCGCCTGCCAGGATCAGGGCGTTGAGGGCGGGAGGCCCGGCCACGGCCGTCAACCCGGCGTCCCGCCGGCGCGCGTGTCCGTCTTGCCGTCCGGCGCCCCGCCGGCGCGGGGCTCCGCCTTCTCGTCGTCCCCCAGCTCCATGCCCATGACGTGGAAGCCCGCGTCGACGTAGACGGTCTCGCCGGTGATGCCGGCGGCGAGCGGCGAGAGGAGGTACAGGCCGAGGTTGCCGATCTCCTCGTGGGTGACGTTGCGCCCCAGCGGCGCGATGCCTGCCACCTTGTTGTACATCTTGAGGAAGCCGGGAATGCTGCGCGCGGCGACGGTGCGGGCCGGACCGGCCGAGACCGCGTTGACCCGCACGCCGCGCCGGCCGAGCTCGTAGGCCAGGTAA
Source organism: Thermoanaerobaculia bacterium (assembly GCA_035544375.1). Taxonomy (GTDB): domain Bacteria; phylum Acidobacteriota; class Thermoanaerobaculia; order Multivoradales; family UBA5704; genus JASLEW01. The sequence continues at coordinate 1,110 of DATKFK010000397.1, read as the reverse complement.
CGCACGCTGGCTTCGAGCGCGCTCTTGGCGATGCCCATGACGTTGTACCGCGGCACCACCTTCTCCGCGGCATAGTAAGTGAGGGTGACGATGCCGCCGCCCCTGGCCAGCAGCGGCTCGGCGCCGCGCGCCACCGCCACCAGCGAGTAGGCCGAGATCTCGAGCGCGGCCAGCCAGTCCTCGCGGGTGGTGTCCAGGTAGCGGCCATCCATCGCCGCCCGCGGCGCGAAGGCGATCGCATGCACCAGGTAATCCAGGCTGCCCCAGACCGCCTGAAGATCGGCGAACATCGCGGCGAGGTCGGCCTCGTTGCGCACGTCGCAGTCGTAGATCCGGCTGCCGGGCAGGTCGCGGGTGAGCTTCTCGAGCTCGCCGCGCAGCCGCTCCCCCTGGTAGCTGAAGGCGAGTTGCGCGCCGGCCGCGTGCAGCCGCTCGGCGATCGCCCAGCCCAGGCTGCGCGCGTTCGCCACTCCCATCACCAATGCCCGCTTGCCGGCAAGGTCGATCGCGATCATGGGGCGTATGGTACGCGATAAACTACCTCGCCCATGACTCCGGCCGAGATCTTCTGCCTGACCCGCGAGCTGGTGGACGTCGACTCGGTCACCGGCCGCGAGCACGCGGTGGGCGAGCTGCTCGAGCTGCGGCTGCGGGCCCTCGCCGCGGGCAGCGGCGGCACGGTCGAGCGCCTGCCGGTCGCGGCCGACCGCTTCAACCTCCTGGCCGCCTGGGGCGAGCCGGTGGTGGTGCTCTCGACCCACATGGACACCGTGCCGCCGTTCTTCCCTTCCACGGAGGACGACGCCGAGATCCACGGCCGCGGCGCTTGCGATGCCAAGGGGGCCATCGCCGCCATGCTCGCCGCCGCCTCGCGGCTGCTGGCCGAGAGGGTGCGCGGCTTCGGCATCCTGCTGGTGGTGGGCGAGGAGACCGACAGCGCCGGCGCCCAGGCCGCCAACCGCGATCCCAGGGGCGCCCGCTACCTGATCGACGGCGAGCCGACCGAGAACTGCCTGGCGCTGGGCTCGAAGGGCGCGCTGTACCTGGCGGTCGAGGCCGACGGCCGGGCCGCCCATTCGGCCTATCCCGAGCTCGGCGACTCGGCCATCG
>DATKFK010000396.1:0-9361 GCA_035544375.1 Thermoanaerobaculia bacterium | reverse complement strand
GTCGGCGGGCAGCGCGAACCCGCCCGCGCCCGCCCCGGCCCAGTACTCCCGCTCCCCGTCCAGGCTCCCGCTCGCGGCCGTCCCGGCCAGCCCGGCGGCCCAGTCCCGGAACGACGTGGTCTTCGCCCCCAGCGCCGGGACCTCCCCGCCCGCCGCCATCTGGTAGGCCCGGTCCAGGTCCTCCAGCAGCACCCGCCACGACACCCCGTCCACCGCCAGGTGGTGGACGGCGAGCAGCAGCCGCGCCGCGCCCCCAGGCAGCGCCAGCCAGACCGCGCGGGCGATCGGCCCCGCCGCGAGATCGAGGCTCGCCTGCACCTGCCCGGCCGCCCGCTGCAGCTCGCTGCCGGCCGCCGCCGCGGGCAGCGCCGCGAGGTCCACCCGCGGCAGCGGCGCCGCGACACCGGGCGCCGCCGGCGCGGCGTTCCACTGCCGCCACCCGTCCGCCTCGCGGCGGCAGCGCAGGCGCAGCGCGTCATGGTGCGCCAGCAGCGCGGCGAAGGCGCGGGCGGCCACCACCGGCGCCAGCTCCCGGCGCGGGTGGAGCAGCACGCTGAGGTTGAAATGCCACGGCTCCGGCAGCTCCGCCGGGGCGAAGTACCAGCGCTGGATCGGGGTGAGCGGCACCGGGCCGGTGACCGGCCCCTGCTCGGCGGCGACCAGGACCTCGGTGCCGGCGACCGCCGCCAGCGCGGCGACGGTCTGGTGCTCGAACAGCTGCCGGGGGGTGACGCGGAGGCCCTGCTCGCGCGCCCGGGCGACGATCTGGATCGACAGGATGGAGTCGCCCCCCAGCTCGAAGAAGTTGTCTTCGACCCCGACGTCGGGGCGGCGCAGCACCTCGCACCAGATGGCCGCAAGCAGCCGTTCGGCGGGCGTGCGCGGCGGCACCTGCGGCGCCGCGGGCCGCTCGGGCCGGACCTCCTCGGCCAGCGCCGCCAGCGCCCGGCGATCGATCTTGCCGTTGGCGGTCTGCGGCAGCGCCGCCAGCCGTACGAGCTCGGCAGGCACCATGTAATCGGGCAGCCGCTCGCGCAGCGCGGCCCGCAGCACCGCCGGGGTGACCGCCGCGGCGGCCTCTCCCTCTCCCATCCAGAAGGCCACCAGCCGCCGCGGTTTCTGCGCCGCCGGGGGGCGCCGGGGAGCGGGCGCCCCCGCCGCGCCCCCCTCGCCCCGCTGCCCGCCGCCGGGAACGTCGCCGGCCGGGATCACCGCCGCCGCCTGGACCGCCGGGTGCGCCTGCAGCGCCGCTTCGATCTCTCCCAGCTCGATGCGGAAGCCGCGCAGCTTGACCTGGTGGTCGAGGCGCCCCAGGAAATCGAGATCGCCGTCGGGCAGCCAGCGCACCAGGTCGCCGGTGCGGTACATCCGCGCCCCGGGTTCGCCGCGCGCGCCGGCGGAGGGGTCGGGCAGGAAGCGCTCGGCCGTCAGGTCGGGGCGGCGCAGGTAGCCGCGGGCGAGGCCGATCCCGGCGACGAACAGCTCGCCGGGCACCCCGGCCGGTACCGGCTCGAGGCGGCGGTCCAGCACGTAGATCAGGGTGTTGTCGACGGCCCGCCCGATCGACGGCAGCCGCTCGCCCGGCGCCGAGCCCAGCGGCGGCACCTCCACCACCGTCGAGGTGACGGTGTACTCGGCCGGGCCGTAGTGGTTCATCAGCCGGAAACCGACCGCGGGATCGGGGCCCCGGCGCAGGCGGTCGCCGCCGATGATCAGCGCCCGCACGCGCAGCGGCAGCTCCGGCGGGATCGTCTCCTCGAGCACCCCTTCGGCGAGCGGCGTCATCAGGTAGGCCAGGGTGATCCCCTGCTCCGACCACCACCGCACCATGCCGGCGGAGGAGAGGCGGGTCTCGTCGTCGGGGATGTGCACGCTCGCCCCGGCGGCGAGATACGGCCATAGCTCCCAGATCGAGGCGTCGAACGCCGGGCTCGCCACCTGCGTGCCGCGGTCGGCGGCGGCCACCGAGTAGAGCCGCTGGTGCCAGCGCACCAGGTTCATCAGGCCGGCGTGGGGGATCTCGACCCCCTTGGGCCGGCCGGTCGAGCCCGAGGTGTAGACGACGTAGGCCAAGCTTTCCGGCGTCAGGCCGCCGGGCGGCGGCGCGGCCGGTGCCGCCGCGGCGCCGAACGACCCCCAGTCGTCGTCGAGGCAGATCACCGTCGCCGGCGAATCCGGCAGCACGCCCAGGAAGCGCCGCTGGGTGAGCAGCACCGGCGCCCGGGCGTCGGCGAGCAGGAACGCCAGCCGGTCGCGGGGATAGGTCGGGTCGAGCGAGACGTAGGCGCCGCCGGCCTTGAGCACCGCGACGATGCCGACCACCCGTTCGAGCGTCCGGTCGGTGCAGGTCGCGACCAGCGCTTCCGGGCCGACGCCGAGCGCGCGCAGGCGGCAGGCCAGCTGGTTGGCCCGGGCGTCGAGGTCGCCGTAGGTCAGCACCCCCTGCTGGCCGGAGACCGCCACCGCGCCCGGCCGGCGCCGCGCGTGGGCCGCCACGAGGTCGTGCACCAGCGGCAGCTGCGGGCAGTCCCTGGCGGTGTCGCTCCACTCCCGCAGCACCTGCGCCTGCTCCTGGGGAGCGAGCAGCGGCAGCTCCGCGGCCAGCTGCCACGGCGTCGCCGTGAAGCCCGCGAGCAGCTGCCGGTAGTGCCCGAGCAGCCGCTCGACGGTCGGCGCGTCGAAGAGATCGGTGCTGTACTCGAGGAGGCCGGCCAGCCCGTCCCCCCGGCGCTCGAACGTCAAGGCGAGGTCGAAGAGGGCGGCACCGCGGTCGATGGTCTCGGCGCTCACCCGCAGGCCGCGCATGGCGAGATCGGGTAGCGGCGTGTTCTGCAGCGCGAACATCACCTGGAACAGCGGGTTGTGGCTGAGCGAGCGCGCCATGCCCAGCTCCTCGACCAGCCGCTCGAACGGCAGGTCGGGGTGGGCCAGGGCCTCGACGACCTCGTCGCGCGCCCGCCGCACCAGGTCCTGCGCCGCCGGGTCGCCCGAGAGGTCGCCGCGCAGCACCACGGTGTTGACGAAGAAGCCGATCAGCCCTTCGAGCTCCGGGCGGGTGCGGTTGGCGAGCGGCGCCCCGACCAGCACCTCGGGGCGCCCGGTGTAGCGGCCGAGCAGCGCGTTCCAGACCGCCAGCAGAGTCATGTACAGCGACGCGCCCTGGCGCGCGCTCAACCGTTCGAGGCGCTCGCAGAGCGGCGGCGGCAGGGCCAGGCTACGGGTCGCCCCGCGGTGGCTCTCGACGGCTTTGCGGGTGCGGTCGGCGGGGAGGTCGAGGACCGGATCGCTCGCCCCGAGCTTGGCGCGCCAGAATGCCAGCTCGGGCGCCAGGCGCTCGCCTTCGAGCCAGGAGCGCTGCCAGGCCGCGTAGTCGCCGTACTGGATCGGCAGCTCCGGCAGCGGCGAGGGCTGCCCGGCGGCGAAGGCGTCGTAGAGAGCCGCCAGCTCGCGGCCGAGGACGCCCAGCGACCAGCCGTCGCCGGCGACGTGGTGCAGGCAGAGGACGGCGGCCCACACCCGCCCGCCGCTGCGCAGCAGCAGCACCCGCCAGAGCGGGCCCGCGGCGAGAGCGAAGGGACGGCGCGCCGCCGCCACCGCCAGCTCGGCGGCCAGCGGCTGCCGGCGCGCCGGCGGCAGCCCGAGCAGATCCACCTCGGGGAGCGCCACCGGGGCGGGAGGCGCGACGGCCGGGCGCGGCTGCCCGGCCACCTCGACGATCGCGGTGCGCAGCACCTGGTGGCGGCGCAGCACCTCGGAGAGCGCCAGCGCCAGCGCGCCGCAGTCGAGGTCGCCGCGCAGGGTGAGCTGGGCGGCGACGTTGTAGAAGCAGCTCTCCGGGTCCACCTGGTGGAGGAACCAGAGCCGCTCCTGGCCGGAGGAGAGCGGCGCCGCGGCGCCCGCGGGGAGCGGCCGGATCTCGTCGGCGGAGGCCGCCGCCGGCGCCGCCGCGCGCTGCAGGCGGCGGGCGAGCAGCTCCCGCTTGGCGGCGCTCAGCCGCGACCGGCGGCGGGAGATCTCTGGGTCGCGCAGCATCGCCGCCCGGTCTCCTCAGCGCGCCCTGGCCAGCAGGACGTCGACGCCCAGCCGCTCCGGCGGCGACCCCGGCTCGGTGCAGGCGGCGACGCCGGCAAAGCCGTGAGCCAGCAGCAGCTCGCCCCAGCGGCCGGAGGGGAGGAGCGGATGGAGCGGCCGCAGAGCGTAGTCCTCGAAGTGGTCGAACCCCGGGAGGAAGCCCATCGAGAAGTTGTACCGGCGCAGGAAGCGGGTCTCCTCGAGCAGCAGCAGGATGCCGCCCGCGGCCAGCAGCCAGCGCAGATGGCCGAGGGTCTCGACCAGGTCGCGGGTGGCGTGCAGCACGTGCGCCGCGACGATCCAGTCGCAACAGGAGGCGGGGAACCCCTGGTCGCGCGGGTGGCGTTCGAGGTCCAGCTCGCGGTAGCGCAGGCGCTCCCAGGCCGCGAACCTGGACCTGCCGAGATCGGTGAAGAACCTCGACACGTCGGTGTAGACGTAGGCCGTCCGCTCCGGCGGCAGCAGCGGCAGCAGCGAGGCGGTGGTGCCGCCGGTGCCGGCGCCCACCTCGAGCAGGCGGATCGCCGACGCGGGCGGCAGCGCACGCACCTGGGTGGCGACGACCGCGGCGGCGATGCCGTTGCAGTAGCGGAAGACCGGCAGCTCGCGGTAGCTCGCCTCGGCGCTCGCCGACGAGCCGCCGGGCAGGTAGAACTCGAGAGGATGCAGCTCGCCGGTGAGCACCGCCGGCAGCTTCTCGCTGTAGAGGCGCCTCTCCTCGGCGTCGAGCAGGCCGGCCAGGGCCGGCGGCGGTAGCGGCGCGGCCGCGACGTACTCCTCGCCGTCGCGCTCCACCAGCCGCTCTTCGGCGAGCATCTCGAGCCAGCGGCGGAGCGCCTTGTGGAACTGCGGGGCGATGCCGCGGTCGCGGATCAGACCCGCCACCGAGCGCCGCTCGCCTGCGGCCTGAAACACCCCGAGGCGCTCGAGCGCCACGCCGACCGCCGCCACCGCCAGCCGGTCGAGGTGCGCCTCCTGGGCCGCCTCGGCGGCCAGCTCCGGCGCCGCGGCCAGCCGCCGCGCCGTCTCGCACCCGCATGCCGCGAGCGCGGCCCACAGCTCGTCATCGACCAGCGGCGGATGCCCCGGGGGGCGGATCGCCGGCAGGTCGTCCAGCGTGTCGGCGCCCGCCCCGGCGCCGGGGGGTGGTGGCGCGGACCCGGGGCGGGCCGCGGACCGCTCCGCCCGGACGGCCTCGGCGCTCAAGGCGATGCCGCGCAGGCGCCTCTCGAGCAGCGCCCGCTGGGTCGGCGACAGCCGCGAGCGCCGCGCTTCGCGGCCGGTGCTCATGACAGGGCTTCCACCGGTTCTGCCGCCCCCAGCAGCCCCACGGCCTCGGCGTCGGAAAGCTCCTCGATCTGCTCGAGCAGCAGCTCCTCGACGGTGGCGGCGAGCGCCGCCACCGTCGGCGCCGCGAAGAAGCTCCGCACCGGCAGCTGCACGGCGAGCGCCTGGCGCAGGCGGAAGATCGTCCGCACCGCCAGCAGCGAGTCGCCGCCGAGGTCGAAGAAGCTGTCGTGCACGGAGACCCGCTCGACGCCCAGGGTCTCGGCCAGCAGCTGCGCCACCGCCTCCTCGACGTCGGTTGAGGGCGCCACGTACTCCCGCCGCCCGCCGCCCTCGCCGCGCGCCGGGGCCGGCAGAGCCTGGCGGTCGAGCTTGCCGTTGGCGGTGAGCGGGAACGCCGCCAGGGGGACGAGATCGGCCGGCACCATGTACGCGGGCAGCTGCTCGGCGAGGAAGGCGCGCAGCTCCTCGGCGGACGGGGCGGTGCCCGGAGCCGGGACGTACCAGGCGGTCAGGCGCCGGTCGCGCGGCAGCGTCCGTTCGGGAGCGCCGCCCCCCGGGAGCGGGACGGCGGTGGCGGCGGCCCCGCCGGCAGCGCCCGCTCCGGTCCAGACGGCGGCCAGGGCCTCGCGCACCGCGGGATGGCGTGCCAGGGCGGCCTCGATCTCGCCCAGCTCGATGCGGAAGCCGCCGAGCTTGACCTGGAAGTCCTCGCGCCCCAGGAACTCGAGGGTGCCGTCCGGCAGGTAGCGCCCCAGGTCGCCGGTGCGGTAGAGGCGCTCGCCCCCCGGCGGGGCCCCTGGCGCTACGGCGCCGCCCCCGTCAGGGTCGGGGACGAAGCTCGCGGCGGTCTTCCCGGCGTCGGCCCAGTAGCCGCGGGCGAGGCCGGCGCCGCCGATGTAGAGCTGGCCCGGCACCCACACCGGCCGCGGTTCGAGTGCGCCGTCGAGCACCCGCCAGCGCTGGTTGCGTAGGGGCCGGCCATAGGGGATGGAGCGCCAGGCGGGGTCCAGCTCGCCGATCGGGAAGAGGATCGACCAGATCGAGGCTTCGGTGGCGCCGCCCAGGCTGACGATGCGGGCGTCGCCGGCGAAGCGGCGGAGGCGCTCCGGTAGGCGCAGCGGGATCCAGTCGCCGCTGAGCAGCACGAGGCGTAGAGACGGCAGGGTGACGTCCGCGGCGAGGTCCGTGTAGTCGGCCAGGATCTCGAGGAGCGCCGGCACCGTGTTCCAAATCGTCACCCGATGGCGGGCGGCAAGCTCCGCCCAGTGCTCGGGGTCGTGGCCGCGGCCGGCATCGGGCAGCACCACGGCGCCGCCCGCGGCGAGCGGGCCGAACAGGTCGTAGACCGAGAGGTCGAAGGAGAGCGCCGAGAGGGAGAGGATGCGATCGTCCGGGCCGGCGCCGAAGCGCTCGTTGACGTCGGCGACGGTGTTGAGCGCGCCGCGGTGGTCGATCATCACCCCCTTGGGGCGGCCGGTCGAGCCGGAGGTATAGATCACGTAGGCGAGGTCGGTCGGCCGCTGTGGCGCGAACGGCGGCCGGCTCTCGCCGGCTGCCGGCGCCGCGCCGGGCACGACGAGCCGCCGCACCGCGGGCGGCCACTCCGGAGCGCCGGCGTCCGCGGCCGGCTCGGCCCCGCGAGCCCCATCGCCCTCCTCGGCTCCGGCCGGCTGCCGGGTGAGCACGATGCTCACGCCGCCGTTCTCGAGCAGGTACCAGCGCCGCTCGCGCGGCAGCTCCGGGTCGATCGGCAGGTAGGCGGCGCCGGCGGCGAGGACGGCGAAGACCGCGACCGCTTGCTCCCAACCCTTGGCGATCGCGACCGCCACCAGCGACCCCGGGGCCGCCCCCGAGGCCCGCAGCGTCCCGGCCAGCGCCTGAGCCCGGCCGGCCAGCTCGCCGTAGGTCAGGGTGCGATCGGCGGCGATCACCGCCGGCCGCTCCGGATCGCTCGCCGCGCGGGCAAAGAACGGCGCGTGCAGCAGGCCGGCCGCCAGCGGCGCGGCGGTCGCGTTGGCCGCGGCGAAGAGAGCGAGTTGGTGGCGCGGCGGCAGCACCGGGTGGAGCTGCTGCCAGACCGCCTCATCCTCCCCGGCCAGCCGCGCCAGGAGAGCGTCATAGGCGAGGCGCATGTCGGCGATCAGCCCGGGTGGGAACAGCTCTTCGACCACGTCCCAGTTGTAGGTGAGGCCGTGCGGATCGGCGAAGACCTGGTGGTCGAGCCAGACCTGGGGGGTCTGACTGATCGCGTAACCCCACTCCGCCGCCTCTCCCAGCCCGGCGAGGGGCTCGCCCTCCGGCACCAGGTTGAGGGTGCTGGTGAAGACCACGGGCATCGTGGCAGGCGCGCGCCCGCCCTGGCGGCGGGCGATCTCGCGCTGCACCCGGATGCCGCCGACCAGGCCGTGGTCGAGGTCGGCGAAGAGCTGCCGCTGGATGCGCCGCGCCCGCTCCGCGAAGCTCGCCGCGGCGGAGTTGTCGATGGCGAGCAGAGTGAGCGAGGTGAAGTCGCCCACCAGGGCGTCCACTTCGGGATGCAGCGGCAGGCGGTTGAAGAGCGTCAGGTTGATAGCGAAGCGCGGGCTCCTGGCCCAGACGGTCAGCACCTCGGCGAAGGCGGCCAGCAGCACCCCCGAAGGGGTGAGGCCGTGGCGCGCCGCGTGCGCTTCGAGCCGCCGCCACTCCGCCGCCGCGAGCCGGCCGGAGTGGCGCACGAAGGTGGGGCGCTCGACCGTCGCGGGGCTCCTGGCCAGCGGCAGCTCGGGGGCCGGCGGGAAGTCCGCGGCGCGCGACATCCAGTAGGCGAGCGCCCGGCGCCAGGCCGGCCCCTCCTCGAGGGCGGCGGCGGCGAGCACGTAGTCGCGGAACGACAAGGCGAGCGGCGCCGGCTCGGCCGCCGCCGACGAGTGCCGGTACGCGGCGCCCAGGTCGCGCAGCAGCAGGTGCAGGCTCCAGGCGTCGCCGATGAGGAAGTCGAAGCTCAGGTGCAGGCGCACGCGGTCGCCGTCCAAGAGCGTCGCCCGCAGCTCGAAGAGCGGCCAGCGGTCGCTCGGCAGGACCTGGTGGGAGAGGCGGCGGCGGACGTCGGCCAGGGCGGCGCCGGCCGCGGGGGCGGGGCTGCCGCGCAGGTCGAGCGTCCCGATCCTGTAGGGCGGCACCGCCGGGAGGATCTGCTGCCGCCCGTCGGCGTGCACCACGGCGCGCAGCATGTCGTGGCGGGCGATGAGCGCGCGGAAGGCGCGGGCGAGCCGCTCGAGGTCGATGCCGCGGGCGTCGATCTCGGCGTAGAGGTGGGTCGCCACGCCGCCGAGTGCGAAGGCGTCGCCGCGCCCGAGCCAGTACGCCTGCTGGACGTCGGTCAGGGCGAACGGCAGGTGGCGCGCGGCGGGGTCGGGGGCGATCCGCGGCAGCGGCTCGGCGGGGGCGGCGGCCTCCTGCCGGCGCAGCCGCTCGGCGGCGACCGCCGCCGCGAAGCCGGCGACCGTCGGCTTCTCGAACAGGGCCTGCATCGGCAGCTCGCAGCCGAATGACCGGCGCAGCTCGGCGGCCAGGCGGGTGGCGAGGAAGGAGTGCCCGCCGAGCTCGAAGAAGTCGTCGTGGACGCCGACCTCGCCCACTCCGAGCAGCGTCTGCCAGAGAGCGGCCACCGTCCGCTCCGTCTCGTCGCGCGGCGCCAGGTAGGCGTTGCGAAGCGCCGGGCGGGGGTGCTCCGCCAGGCCCGCCGGGGGGCCTGGCGCCGGGCCGGGGGCGCCGGCCTCCGGGCTGCCGGCGCCGGGCTGCGGGCCGGCGGTCCCGGCCGCCGCCGCCGCCGCGTTCGCCACCGGGTCGATCCAGTAGCGCCGGCGCTCGAAGGGGTAGGTGGGGAGCGGCACCCGCCGCGGTCCGCCGGCAGCTGCCGCGGCGCCGCCGGGGCCTGCATGGCCGCCGCCGAAGCAGGAGGCGCCGTCCACCTCGACGCCCGCCAGCCAGAGCCTGCCGACCGCGGCGAGCAGGGCGGCCT
>DATKFK010000395.1:0-20219 GCA_035544375.1 Thermoanaerobaculia bacterium | reverse complement strand
CGGCGCTGCTCGCGCGGCGCAACCGGCTGCTGGGGCGCATGGCCGATCTCGGCTGGATCGGCCGCGACCAGGCGCGCCGCACCCAGGCCGAGCCGCTGGGCACCGCCGCGCGGCAGCTCGCGGCGCGGCCCTGCGCACCTTGGTTCGCCGATCTCGCCGCGCAGGAGGCGCGCCAGCGGTTCGGGGTGGCGGACCTGGCCGGTGGCGGCTACCTGCTTTTCTCGACCCTGGACGCCGGCGAGCAGCGGCGGGCCGAGGCGGCGCTGACGGCGGAGCTCGCCGACCTCGGAGACCGGCAGCGGCAGGGCCGCGCCGGCGCACGCCGGCCCGAGCCTGCGCCGCCGGGACGGCGGTCTCGGCAGGAGGGACCGGAACAGGAGCAGCCTGGACAGGAGCAGCCGGGACAGGAGCAGCGCGGACTCGAGGCGGCGCTGGTGTCGGTCGACCCCCGCGACGGCGGTATCCTGGCCTATGTCGGCGGCAGAGACTACCGGCAGAGCCAGTTCGACCGGCTGGCACAGGCGCACCGCCAGCTGGGGAGCGCCTTCAAACCGGTGGTCTACGCCGCCGCCTTCGACCTCGGCGTGGCCACGCCCGCCACGCTGCTCGACGACAGCCCGGTGCTGGTGCGGACGGGAGGCGCTTTTTGGGAGCCGCAGAACTACGACCGCACCTTCCGCGGCTGGGTCACGGCGCGCGGCGCCCTCGAGCAGAGCCTCAACGTCCCGACGGTGCGCCTCGCCCTGGAGGTGGGGCTGCGCCGCATCGCCAATCTGGCCGGCGCCATGGGCCTCGGCACACCGCCGGCGGCGGTGCCGGCGATGGCGCTGGGCGCGGTCGAAGCCAGCCCGCTGCAGGTGGCCCGGATGTATTCCACGCTGGCGACGCTCGGCCTGCGTCCCACCCTGCATGGCCTCGACACGGTGCGCGATCGCAACGGCATCTTGCTGGCCGGCGAGGAGCTGCCGCCGCCGCGGCGGGTTCTGGCGGCGCCGACCGCCTACCTGGTCACCTCGTTGCTGCAGGGAGCCGTCGATCACGGCACCGCCAGCGCCGTCCGCCGCCAGGGACTCGCCGATCCGGTGGCCGGCAAGACCGGCACCACCAGCGACCGCCGTGACAGCTGGTTTGCCGGCTACTCCGCCGACCGGGTCACCGTCGTCTGGCTCGGCTACGACGACGACTCCGGGACGCGCCTTTCCGGTGCCACCGCCGCGGTGCCGCTGTGGGGCCGCTTCATGCTGGCAGTCCGGCCGGCCGGCGGCTTCCACGGCTTCGCGCCGCCGCCGGGGATGCTCGACGACGGGACCGCAACCGGGACCGACCTCGGGGCCGTCGCCCCGGCTGGCTTGCAGCTGCCCGCCGGCACCCGCGCCTGGACGCAAGGGGCGCCAGGCGCGGTGCCCGCATCCGCGTCCGGGCTGCCGCCGGGCCTCAGCGCGGGTGGCGAGCATGGAGGCGTGATCCTGATTCGCCTGCACGAGGCCGTGGATCCGGACCGCAAGGGCGGCGCCCCTTAGAGGACCGTCACACCGAGCCCACCCTGAAACGACGACGGCCCGGAGCCCCGCCGTGCTGGCGAGGTCCGGGCCGAAGGGATTCGTCGTCGATCGATACCGCTACTTGCTGGTGGGTCCTGACGCGGCGAGCGTCACCTTGAGGTCGACATCCTTGCCGAGCACCGCGTCGATGTCGCGCTCCTCGGCCCGATGGCCGGGACGCACGACCGAGAGGCGATGATGGCCCGGGGCGAGCAGCAGGCCGGCCTCGTTGCCGGCCAGGTCGCTGCCGGTGCCGACGAAACGTCCGTCGAGGTAGACCGAGGCGTCGTCCGGCTCGACCTTGACGCGCAACCTGCCGTACTGATCGGAGGTCACGGCAGCCCGCGACGGACCGGGGGCCGGCGCCGGCTGGACGTTGCGCTGAGGAGTCGGGTCGCCGGCGCGATCCCGGTTCACGCGATCGTGCCAGTTGTCGCGCCAACCGCCGCCGTACTGCCCCTGATCGTCCTCAGACTGGGGGGGTTGAGGGGGGGGCTGAGGCTGATATTGGGGGGGCTGCTGCGCCTGCTGCTGGCGATCGATCTGCTCGGCACGGTCGCGCTCGAACTGCAGCCGGGAGTCGCGGCGCTCGTGGCTCTTCGACGGCAGGTCCTCCGGCTTCACCGCCTGGCCGGGCTCGAGCTTGTCGTCCCAGGTGATGACCAGGCCGGGGTAGATGCTCACCTGGCGGGCAAGGGTACGGAAGCCTTCCTTGTAGAAGACGATGTCGTAGGTGCCCTTCTCCAGCCACAGGTAGCCGCGGTGCCAGCCGCCGAAGTCGCGCACCCGGCCGATGTACTCACCGTTGAGGTACACCTGGGCGTCGCTCGGCGAGATGTCGAGATCGAGCGCACCCATTGGAGCGCGCTGGGAGCGGGTGTCGTTGGGGCGAGGGCTGCTGGAACCGCCGGAACCGCCGGAGCCGTAACCGGGACTGTAGCCGTCGTTGCCGTAACCGTCGTAACCGTAGCCGTCATAGCCGTAACCGGGGTAGTACCCATAGCCCGGGTTGTAGCCTGACCAGTAGGGCCCCCAATAGCCGTAGGGCCCGGGGTACCAACCCCACGGGTAGTCCCAGCCGAAGCCGAGACCCAAACCCAGGCCGAAGCCAAACCAGGGATAGAAGCCGCCGCCGAAGAATCTGCCGTCGTGGAAGCCGCCCCCAAAGCCGCCGCGGAAGCCGCCGCCAAAGCCGCCGTGGAAGCCGCGGGACGGCCCGAAGAAGCCGCCGCCCCCGATCGGGTGGGCGGTCCCACCGCCCGGGCCGTGGCTGAAACCGTGCCCGGAGGTCATGTGGCCGCCGCCCGAATGACCACTGCTCGCGTGTCCACCCCCCCCGCCCGAGTGCCCCCCGCCGCCGCCACCGCCGTGGCTCATCGCCAGGGCCGGCTGGCCGGCGAAGAGCATCGCCAGCAGCGCGCAGGTGGTCAGTGCCGCGAGGGTCAGGATGGGCCCCTTCTTGTAGAGGCCCGGAAGCGCCCGTCGCAGGGTTGTCATGGGTTCATCTCCTTTTGCGTCTCCGCGTCGTCCCAGCCGCGGTGAAGACCTTTCACGTAGTGGAACCTAAGCACATCTTCCCACAAATTGGGGAGTGCCAGGGGAAGTTTTTGCAAGGCCCGCACCAACCCTTCGCGCCGGCGTTGAGCGGCGCGGTCGGGGAGCGGCGGCGGACCGCCCGGGCCGAGGCCGAGGAAGCCGCCGAGCTCCGGGTGGAGCCGGTAGAAAACCACGGCGCAGTAGCCCGCCCGTTCCTGGCGCGCGGCGAAGCGCGCCAGGTCCGTCGGATGGTCGTGGGCGACCTGCGCCGCCGGTTCGTAGATCATGTGCAAGCCCCTCTTCTTCAACCGGTACGCCAGCTCGATATCTTCCCAAGCGGCATAGGGAAAGCGCAGATCGAAGGGCTCCGCCAGCAACAGCTCGCGCGACAGCGAGAGGTTGGAGGTGTAGAAGAAGTTGAACGGCACGTCCTCGGGGTCGCGGATCAGCGCGTAGCCGAACTGCAGCCCATGCTCGTTGATGTAGCGCAGGAACGGGTTCAGGCGCATCCGCGGGTGCCAGCCGGTATAGCCGATGACCGCCAGGTGCACGTCGTCGCCGTGCCGCCGGTGGGCCGCGCGGTGGGCCGCCAACCATCCAACGGCGGGGACGGTGTCGTCCCCCAGAAAGGCCACCCAGCGGCCCGCCGAGACCGCCACCCCGGTGTTGCGGGCGGCCGCCGGACCGCGGTTCTCCTGGGTGAAGACGCGCAGGGCGAGATCGAAGGTGCGGCTGCGCAGCCACTCCGACGTGCCGTCGGTCGAGCCGTCGTCCACCACCACGACCTCGAACGGCGGCGCGCCCTCCTGGCGCACCAGCGCCGACAGCACCTCGGTGAGCACGGGAAGCCGGTTGTGCGTGGGAATCACCACCGAGACCTCCGCGCCGGCCATACCGCAAGCTTACCCGTTATCCACCGCTCGCACCGCGCGCACCGCTCGGCGCCCTCACGGCGCGCTTACCGCCGCCGCCACGACCTCGCCGGCGTGCACGAACCAAAGCTCGAAGCGCGGCGGCGCGGCGAGATCGAGGGCGGCCTGCACGGCCTGCACGTAGGCGGCGCCCTGGCTGGCGTAGATCGCCGCCCGCCGCTCGAGCTCGACACCCGAGACCTCGTCGGTCTTGTAGTCGGCGATGACCAGCTCGCCGCTTCCGGGGCAGCGGTACAGGAGATCGACGGTGCCGGAAACGAAGGCAACCGCCCCGCCGCCGTCTCCCGACGATGCGGGGCCGGGCGCCAGCAGCACCGGCAGCTCGCGCGCCAGGACGTGCTCGGCGAGCCCGCGCAGGCGCGCCGCCAGGCCGCCGGCCACGAATCGCTCGAGCAGCCGGCGGCCGCGCGGCAGGGCGCGCGCCAAGTCCCCGCCGGCTGCCACCGCCGAGAGGTAGGCCGGCAGCAGGGCACGCTGGCGCTCCGCCTCCCGCGCCGGATCGGCGGCCAGGTCCCACAGCTCGAGCGCGCGGTGCAGCGCGGCGCCGGAGGCCATCGCCGCCTCGCGGGCGGCGGGAGCGGGTGGCAGCGGCCTCACCCCGGCGGCGGTCGCCTCGCGCAGCTGGGCATGGGCCTCTTCCGAGGCGGCGGCGCCGAAGGGCCGCGCCATGCGGGCGGCCGCGGCGGCCCGCCGGCCGGCCAGCAGGGCGGCCTGGGCGGCGACCGCCGCCACGGGCGTCAGGGTCTCGCCAGGCGCCGCCTCCCCCACCGCCCCATCCGCGCCCGCCGCGCGCTCCGCCACCGGGCCGGCGAGCGCCGGGAAGCGCCATGCCACGCCATCCGCGTCGCGGAAACGCTCGCCTCCCTCTACCCAAAGACCCTGCAGGTCGGGACAGGCGGCACGCCAGGCCAGCAGCTGCAGATGGCTCCGTGACCGCTCGGGCAGGCGACCGCGGTCCGGGACGGCCGGCTGCCGGGGCCAGTCGCCGGCCAGCACCAGGCGGTCCTTGGCGCGGGTCATCGCCACGTAGAGCGTGCGCACCCGCTCGGCGGCCTCCACCTCGAGGCGCCGCTCCTCGGCCAGGTCGAACCCCGGGGTGGCGGCGCCCAGCAGCCGGTACTCGCCGCCGGCGCCGTCCGCATCGGGCGGGCGGCCCACCGCCGTCGCCGGCCGCTCTCCGCCACCCGGCTTGTGCAGCTGCGGCAGGTAGACGTGCGCGAAGTCGAGGCCCTTGGCGCCGTGGATGGTGAGCACCTGCACCGCGTCCTCGGCGCTCTCGGGCGGCCGGCCCTCCTCGGCATCGCGCCCCTCCGCGAGGTCGCCGCGCAGCGCCCGCAGGACCGCCGCCACGTCGCCGCTCCCCTGGTCGAGCTCGACCAGCAGCCGGCGGAAGAACCGCTCGAGGTTGGCCAGGCGATACTGGCCGAGGTAGCGCGCGGCCGCGGTCACGTCGAGCAGCAGCAGCCGGCGCAGCCGCTCTACGAAGAGATCCGCCGGCTCGGCGGCCAGAGCGGCACGCAGCAGCGCCAGCTGCTCGACCGCGGCCAGCAGGCTGACCTCCCAGCCCGCCACCCGCTCCAGGCCCGGCACCTCGCGCGGCAGCTCGCCGGCCGCCGCCTCGACCGCCCGGCGCACCGCCGCCAGCGCCTCCGGCGAGGGTTGGTGCAGCTCGGTCAGCAGCCGCGGCAGCTGGTGCCGCCACAGCGGCAGCAGCGCGGCGTCCGGCACGCCGATCGCCGCCGAGCGCAGGGCGGTGACCAGGGCCAGGTGGTCGCCCGGATCGATCACCGCGCGCACCAGCGCCGCCGCGTCGACGACCTCGCGCCGGCGGTAGTACTGCTTGTCCCTGCCGACGGCGAACGGGACGCCGGCGCGCCGCAGCGCGTCGAGATAGGTTTCGAGGTCGCCGGTCGAGCGCAGCAGGATCGCGGCGTCACGCCATGGCACGCCATGCAGCTGGTGGAGCTCGAGGAGGTCGGCGGCGATGGCCTCGGCCTCCAGCGCGGCGGCGGCGACCGCCTGGAAAGCCCCGGGCTCGCCGCCGCCCCGCCCCTCCCCCGCCGCCGGCAGCCACGACACCCAGTGCTCGATCGGCGCCCGCCCCGGGGCGGTGAAGCCGGGGTCGGCGGCGCGGCGCTCGCAGGCGAGCAGCGGCGCAAACGGCGGCTGGACGCCGCGGCGCTCGCTCATCACCGGGCCGATGACCCGGGCCACCTCGTCGAGGACCGGCGGCGCCGAGCGGAAGTTCTCGACCAGCAGCCGCACCTCGCCGCCGGCCGCTTCGACGCTCGCCACGAAGCCCTCGTACGCCCGCAGATCGGCATTGCGCCAGCCGTAGATCGACTGCTTGGGATCGCCCACCAGGAAGAGCCCGGGGCGCTCCGCCACCGGGCCGTCGAGAACGATCCAGCGCAGCACCTCGCACTGCGTGGCGTCGGTGTCCTGGAACTCGTCGACCAGCAGCTGGTCGATGCCGCGCCGCAGCTGCGCCCGCACCGCGGGATGCCTCGCCAGCAGGCGGCTGGCGTCGCGCAGGAGCGCGTCGAAAGTGGCGATGCCGCGGCGCCGCAGCTCGTCCTCGACCGCGGCGAGCAGCGGCGCCAGCGCCAGCCGGCCGTGGCGCAGGCGCTCGGGGTCGAGGTCGTCGAGGTGATCGCACAGGCGGGCCAGCGTCGCGGCCCGTTCCGCCAGCTCGCCGCACACGTCGCCCAGGCGCTCCGCCTCCTGCCTGCCGAAGCGGCCGCGGCCCCAGCCGTGAAGGTGCTTGCGAAGATTGGGCGGCAGCGCCGCCGCCAAGCGTTCGCGCACGCCGGCGATCGCCGCGGCCGCCGCCGTCCGGTCCCCGCGCACCGCGGCGCGCGGGCCCTGCGCCGCGGCGCCGGACCGCGCGAGGTCCGGCGCGAGATGCGGCGCGAGATCAGGAGCGAGATCCGGCGCGAGATCAGGAGCGAGGTCAGGTGCGAGATCAGGTGCCAGGGCCGCCAGCGCCTCGAGGATGCCGGCGGCATTGCGCAGCCGGCTACCGGCAAGGCGCGGCGCAAGAAGCTCGCGCACGCCGGCGACGGCCGCGGCCAGGCGGCGGCGCAACCGGTCCCAGCCGTCGCCGGCAAAGGGGTCCAGGCGCAGCGCCGCCGCCGTCATGCCGCCGTCGATCAGCGCGGCCAGGGCCGCCGCCACCTCCCGCGGCCCGCACCCCGAGGCGGCGAGGGCCAGCAGGTGCGGATCGCCGGGCGCGCCGTATCCCGGCTGCAGGGCCGACTCGACCGTCTCGGCGATCACCGACTGCAGCAGCCTGCCGTCGGCGTCGATCTGCAGCCGCGGATGGACCCCCGCTTCGAGAGGATGGGCGGCCAGCAGCCGGTAGCACCAGGCGTGGATGGTCTCGACCGTGAGGTGATCGAGGGTGGCGAGCAGCGCCCGCGCCCGGCGCGCCGTCTCCGGCGCCGCGGGCAGGCGGGCCGCCGCCAGCCACTCGGACGGCGCGCCGCGGCCGAGCGCCAGCAGCTCCCGCGCCGCGCGCCCCGCCATCTCCGCGGCCGCCGCCTCGGTGAAGGTCAGCGCGACGACGCGGCGCAGCACCCGCGCGGCGGTCGCCTCGGCGACGGCCGCGGCCGAGGCGCCGGCGCCCGAGGCGGTCGCGGGGCCGCCGCCGGCGCCTTCCTGCACGCCGAGCGCCGCCCTCTCCCAGCCGTCTCCCAGGCACCAGGCGAGCAGGCGGGCGATCAGGGTGGTGGTCTTGCCGGTGCCGGCGCCGGCCTCGAGCACCAGCGGCAGGTCGAAGCGGGTCTGCGCCTCGGCGCGGGCGGCGCGGTCGCGCGCCAGCAGCCCTGCCGCGTCGCCGCCGGCGGGCGGGACCGGCCGCCTCATTCGCCCGCTCCGCCGGCCGCCGCGGGCAGGTCCCAGGCGGCCAGCATCGCCGCTTCGGCGGTGTTTCGCGGCCCGCGCGCCCCCTCCCCTTCGCTTCGGCCAGCGGTTGCTTCCGAGCGACCGGCGCGGGCCCGTACCGCCCATTCGTCGAGCCGGCGGCGCACCCCGGAGTCGCCGCGCAAGCAGGCTTCGGCCACCGTGCAGAGCGCGCAGCGGGACGGCTCCCGGCGCCCCGATGGGTCGACCAGCCGCGGGAAGAAGGTGCCGGCGTCCCAGGCGGCGAGTAGCGTCCGGACGGCCGCGGTGAAGGCGTCGCTCGCCTCGCGGTCGCCGGCCTCGATCTCAGTCTCGCGCGCTGCCGGCGCCAGCTCCGGCCGCAGGAAGAGATAACGCCCGACTGCCCGGGAGCCGCCGGCCGCCAGCACGTAGGCGACCGCCTGCAGCCGCTTGCCGGCCCGGATCTCCGCCAGCAGCTGGGCGTGCCGCTTGCCCGCGTCGCGCGCGTCCGAAAGCTGCCGCCCTGTCTTGTAGTCGGTGAACCGCGGCCAACCGCCGATCAGGTCGACGCGGTCCGCCCGGAAGCGCAGGCGGCGCGCCCCCGTGGAGAGATCCAGCAGCAGCTCGCCTTCGACCTCGCTGGCCTGGACTTGCACGATCGCCCCGGGTTCGGGCCAGTCCACTGCACCGGCCGCCGTGACGAACGGCAAGGCATGCCTGGCGAGGGCCTGCGCCAGTCCCGGCAGAGCCAGCCCCTCCGCCGCCAGCACTTCCGCGGCCACTGCCGCGAGCAGCCCCTCGAGCTCCTCCGGGGCAGGCCAGCTGACCGCCGCCGGCGCTCCGGCCACCGCTGCCGCCAGTGCCTGCTTGACGATGCGGTCGAGCGCCCGGTGGACCAGGTTGCCGAGGCGCAAGGGGTCGGCCCCGGGCAGCTCGCCGAGCGGATCGGGCGGCCGCTCGATGCGCAGCAACCGCCCCAGGAACAGCTGCCAGGGGCAGGCGGCCAGCGCCTCGAGATGAGTGACGTAGAGCTGATGGCCGCCGCGCGATGCCGCCGGCCCGGCGAACCCGAAGTACGGCCCGAGGCGAGCGGCAGCGGACCGGCCCGCCGCGGTGCGGAGGTCCGGGTCCAGCTCGTCGAGGACGCGCAGGCGTGCCGCGGCCACCGCCGCCGCGTCGAGCTCGAGCAGCGGCAGGCCCAGCTCCTCACGCACCTGCCGCACCGCCAGGGGCAGCACCTGCCCCAGCTGGTGCCGCGAGCCGTGCAGGCCGGCCAGCACCGCGTGCTCGTCGGCGGGCCGCGGATCGCCCGCCGCGGAGGTCCGCGCCGCCGGCTCGACCGCGGCCGGGACCGGGGCAGGCGGCAACCGCGCCGGATAGACCGCCGGCGCCGCCACCGGTGCCAGGGCCGGGCCGCCGCCGCGGCCGTCGATCTCCCGGCCTGCCGCGAACGGCTCCACGGGCAGGAGCGCGGCAGGTTGCAGCAGGCGCTCGACCAGCGGCGACGGCGACAGCGGCTTGCCGTCGTCGTCGGCGACCATCCAGGACAGCGTCACCGCCTTGGCCGCCGCCAGCAGCTGGGCGAAGGCGTGCCGCTCGTCGGCGAAACCGTCGCGGGCGAGCGGCAGGTCCGGCAGCAGGCGCTGCAGCACCTGGCGGAGATCGTCCGGCAGCAGCGCGTCCTCGCGCGGCGGACGCGGGAAGACGCCGCGGTTGAGGCCGAGCAGGAACAGGTGGTCGAAGGTGCGGCCCCTGGCCTCCGCCACGCTGAGCACCTGCACACCGCCGCCGGCGCCGCCGAGCGGGCACCGTCCGCCCTCGCCGAGGGCGCGTGCCAGCAGCAGGCGCAGCTCCTCGCCGCCCAGCGCCAGCACCGCCGGGATCTCGAGCCGCAGCTCCGCGAGCGCGGCCGCCAGCGGTTGCGCCGGGTCGGCGTCGAGCCCCAGCTCGGCCAGCAGGCCGTCCAGCCGCTCGAAATGCGCCGCCGCCGCGGCCTGGTCCGGCCAGTCCAGCAGCCGGTCATGGACCCGCCCTGCCGCCCGCACCCCCTGCCGCAGCCTGCGTCCCGAGATCCGCCGCGACCGCGCCACCTCGCGCCCCTCGCCCTCATCCTCGTCGGCGATGGCGGCGGCGCCAGAGCCGGCACCGCCGGCATCGCCGCCATCTCCGGCATCGCCGCCACCGGCGGCATTGCCGGCATCTCCAGCACCGCCGGCATCCCCGGCACCGCCGGCCGCCGGCGAGGCGGCCGAGCTGTCTGCGGTCCCGGCAGTCCGGCCGGCGGCCGGCGCCGCGCCCCACGGCGACCCGGGCGCCGGCGCCAATCCCCGCGGCAGCATCGGTGCCGGCATCAGCCCCTGGCGGACCGGCAGCGCGACGCCGTCGTCGAAGCTCTGTTCGCGCAGCGCCGCGACGTCGCGCAGCCGCGCCGCCCCGAGCGCCCGCAGGGCAAGCCGCAGATCGACGCGCAGCTCGGCGGACATCCACTCGCAAGCGTCGAGCCAGCGGTCGGCCGGCGCCTCGGCGCCCAGGCGCAGCAGATCGAGCACCGCCCTGGCGCGACGCCCGGCGGGCAGCAACCCGCCCCGCTCGCCGACCCCGGAAAAGGGCACGCCGAGCCGCCGCAGGTGGCGCCGCAACGCCACCCGGTAAGGTTCCAGGTCGCGCGCCACCACCGCCAGCCTTTCCGGCACCGGCTCATCGGCGCCGGGTCTGCCGGGTCTGGCGGCCGCACCCATGGCCCCCACCTCCCGGGCCGCGCCGGGCTCGGCAGCAGCGCTCGCCGCGGCCGGCGCGACACTGCCGCCGTCCAGCAGCCGGCGCAGCCGGCGGGCGACCTCCCGCGCCTCGGCCTCGGCGCCCGCGGCGGTGAACGCCTCGAGCCGCGGTGTTGCGGCCGGCGGCAGGGACGCCGCCGGCGGTCCGCCAACGTTTGCCGCCGGCTCCGTTGACTCGACCGGCACCGAGGGAATGGGGGCCAGCGCAGCCGCGGCCGCCGCGCGCTCGGCCAGCTTGCGGGTGGCGCCGGCCTCGATCGCCCGCTCGCCGCCCGGGTCTTGGCCGGGGACCGGAGGCTGATCGAGCAGCAATGCGGCGCCGAACTGCCGCAGCAGTGCCGCCAGCAGGTCCGCGGCGATGCCGGTCGTCGCCACGAAGCCGTGCAGCAGGACGGCGCGCGCCGGCAGCGCCTGCTCCGGCGGCGCCGTCCTCACCGCCTCCGCCGCCAGGCGCAGCACGCTCGAACGGCGCCCCAGCCCGAGGTGGCGCAACCGCGCCTCGGTCCGCACCGCCACCCGCACCAGGGCGCGTGCCCGCTCCACCGCGGCGCCGCCGGCTGCCCGCGGGCCGTCGCTGGCCAGCGCCTCGTCGAGCGCCTCGGCGTGCTCGGGCTCGAGGCCGGCGTCGAGCAGGTCGGCCACTGCCGGCGCCGCCGCCAGGAACCCGTCCACCAGGTCCCCCAGGCCGGCGCGCAGGGCGTCGTCGCCGCGCGCCGCGCGCTCGACCAGCGTCTCGAACAGCAGCGCGCCGCGCGGGGCCCTGATGCCCGTGCGCTCGAGGATCTCGCAGGCCAGGCCGAAGAGGGTCTGCACCGTGACCCCGGCCACCGCCGGCCGCGGCACGCGCGGCAACCTCTGGCCGCCTGCCTCCGGGCGGCCCGAGGGATCCGGGCGGCCCGCACGATCCGGGCGGTCCGAGCGGTCCGGGCGCGGCCGCACCAGCTCGGCGGCAACGTGCCGGCGCAGGCTGCGCGACGGCACCACCACGCGCACCGGCAGTCCCAACCTGGCCGGCTCGCGCCGCGCCTCGGCCGCCAGCGCCTCCAAGCGCGCCAGCAGCAGCGCCTCGGCCGCCAGCGGACCGTGGCACACCACCACGCCGGCCAGTGCGCCGGCGCCGGCCGCGCCCGCGCCGCCACCGGCGGCGCCGGCAGCAGCGTCGCCGGCGCGCGCCGCACCCGCGGCGGCGGGAGCAGGGGCAGCCGGCTGGAACAGGTTGAGCTGTAATGCCACCTTTCTAAGGATAGCGCGCGGCCGGCTGCTGCTCGCGTTCCTCGCGGGCGTGGCGCTCCAGCTCCTGCTCCCGGTACTGCAGCAGGTAGAGGCGGTAGTAGATGCCGTGCTGGGCCAGCAGCTCCTGGTGGGTGCCGACCTCGCGCACCTCACCCTTGTGCATGACCAGGATGCGGTCGGCCCGCTGGATGGTCGACAGCCGGTGCGCGATCACCACGCTGGTGCGGCCGCGCAGCAAGCGCTCGAGCGCCTGCTGGATGAGCTGCTCGGTCTCGGTGTCGATCGACGAGGTCGCCTCGTCGAGGATCAGGATGCGGGGGTCGAAGGCGAGCGCCCGCGCGAAGGCGATGAGCTGCTTCTGACCCACCGACAGGCCGGCGCCGCGCTCGCGCACCGGCGCCTGCATGCCGCCCGGCAGCCGCTCGATGAACGGCAGGGCGTGCACCTCGCCGGCCGCCCAGCGCAGGCGCTCGTCGTCGATCGCCGCCTCGCCCAGCCGGATGTTCTCGGCCACCGTGCCGGCGAAGAGGAAGACGTCCTGCAGCACCATGCCGATGGCGCGCCGCAGCACCGGCAGCGACCACTCGCGGACGTCCCGGCCGTCCACCCTGACCGCCCCGGAGTCCACGTCGTAGAAGCGCAGCAGCAGGTTGGCGAGCGTGCTCTTGCCCGCGCCGGTATGGCCGACCACCGCCAGCGTCTCGCCCGGCTCCACCCGGAACGACACCCCTTTGAGCACCGGCTCGCCCGCCTTGTAGCTGAACCGCACCTGGTCGAACTCGATGGCGCCGCGCACCTGCCGCGGGGCGAAGGCGTCGGCCGGCGACTCGATCCCGACCGGCGTGTCGAGCAGCCGGAAGATGCGCTCCGAGCTGGCCATCGCGCCTTGCAGGATGTTGTACTTCTCGGACAGGTCCGAGAGCGGCTGGTAGAAGCGCTGCGCGTATTGCAGGAAGGCGATGAGCGCGCCGAGCGACACCGCTCCGGCCAGCACCTGGCCGCCGCCCACCCAGATCAGCAGGCCGACCCCGAGCGCGGTGATCAGCTCGACGCCCGGGAAATAGACGGCGTAGTAGAAGATCGAGCGCACGTTGGCGACGCGGTGCCGGTCGTTGATCTCCACGAACTCGGCGTAGGCCCGCGCCTCGCGCCCGAACAGCTGCACCACCGGCATGCCGGTGATGTGCTCCTGCAGGAACGCGTTGATGGCGGCGATCTTGACCCGCACGTCGCGGAAGGCCTGGCGCACGCCGCCCCGGAACCAGCCGGTCAGCAGCGCGAGCAGCGGCACGATCGAAAACGCCACCAGCGCCAGCCGCCAGTCCAGCCAGAACAGCACCACCACGATCCCGGCCAGCAGCAGGACGTCGCCGAGCAGCTCCACCAGGCCCGAGGTGAACATCTCGTTCAGGGCGTCGACGTCGGTGGTGACGCGGGTCACCAGGCGCCCGATCGGGTTGCGGTCGTAAAAGGCGATGGGCAGCCGCTGCAGGTGGCCGAAGATCTGGTTGCGCAGGTCGTACATGATGTACTGACCCATCAGCATCATCACATACCCCTCGGCGTACACGGTCACGAAGGTGAGCAGCAGCGAGGCGATGAAGACCACCGCCACCACCGCCAACCCCTGCGTCTGGACGTGGGCCGGGTCGATGCCGCGGGCGAGCAGCGCATCGCGCACCAGCAAGCTGACATTCGACGGAATGGCGGCCCGCGCCTGCGGCGGGCGCACGAACAGGTCGAGGGCGACGGCGGTGGCGAGCGGCCCGACCAGCTGAAGCGCCGAGGAGACCAGGATCAGCGCGACCGCCCCGGCGGTCATCCGCCGGTAAGGCCGGACGTAGGTCAGCAGCCGCCGCATCAAGCGCGCGTCGTAAGCCTTGCCGAGGATCTCCTCCTCGTGGTGGTCGTCGGCGCTCACACCGCCAACGATAACCCAGACCCCGGGGTCGCGCCCCCCTCCCCTTCGCCGCGGCCAACGGTTCCTCGAGAGCCACCTTCTCTTCGCTTCGCCGGGTGGTGTAAGATCGCCCGAAGAGTCTTGTTGCGCCGGTAGTTAGAGCGCTCGCCGCAGGTCTCGGGCAGGGTGCTCCCCAGCCTGCTCAAGGCGGCTTTGACCGGGACTCGCGGCGCCTCGAAGCTGCAAGGAGTCGAGTGGATGCTTCCGACCCTCAATCAACTGCTGAAGGACATGGTGGGGCAGGGCGGCTCCGACCTCCACATCACCACCAATTCACCGCCGCAGGTCCGCGTCGACGGCGTGCTGCGGCAGATGAGCCTGCCGCCGCTGACCCCCAGCGAAACCAAGCAGCTGTGCTACTCCATCCTCACCGACAACCAGAAGCACCGCCTGGAGGAGAACCTCGAGATCGACCTCTCCTTCGGCCTCAAGGGGCTGGCGCGCTTCCGCGCCAACATCTTCCACCAGCGCGGCGCCATCGCCGCGGTCTTCCGCCAGATCCCGTTCGAGATCCGCACCTTCCGCGAGCTCGGCCTGCCGCCGGTCATCGAACGCATGTGCGAGAAACCGCGCGGGCTCATCCTGGTGACCGGCCCCACCGGGTCCGGCAAGTCGACCACCCTGGCCGCGATGCTCGACAAGGTCAACCGCGAGCGCCACGAGCACATCGTCACCGTGGAGGACCCGGTCGAGTACCTGCACAGCCACAAGAGCTGCATCGTCAACCAGCGCGAGATCCACGCCGACACCCATAGCTTCGAGAACGCCCTGCGTTCGGCCCTGCGCCAGGACCCCGACGTGGTGCTGATCGGCGAGATGCGCGACCTGGAGACCGTCGAGTCGGCGCTGCGCATCGCCGAGACCGGCCACCTGACCTTCGCCACCCTGCACACCAACTCGGCGGCGCAGTCGATCAACCGCATCATCGACGTCTTCCCGGCCCATCAGCAGTCCCAGATCCGCGCCCAGCTGTCGCTGGTGCTCGAGGGCATCCTGTGCCAGGCCCTGCTGCCGCGGACCGGCGGCAAGGGGCGGGCCCTGGCCATGGAGATCCTGGTGCCCAGCGCAGCGATCCGCAACCTGATCCGCGAGGACAAGGTGCACCAGATCTACGGCATGATGCAGGCCGGACAGGCCAAGCACGGCATGCAGACCTTCAACCAGTCGCTCGCCGTGCTCTACTTCCGCCGCATGATCACCTTGGAGACCGCCATGTCGCGCTCGTCCATGCCTGAGGAGTTGCAGGAGATGATCGCGCGCGGACCCGCCGCCATGAACCTGGCGGTGCAGGCATGAGAATGGTCATGAGGACGGTCATGAGGACGGTCGTCAGCAAACGTCGGAGAGCATCGCTCAGGCCGTGAAGCGGCGTTCCGAGCGCAACAAGAGGGAGCTTCGCCATGCCCAGTTTCGTCTACAGAGGCCGCACGCGGGGCGGCCAGCCCTCGGAGGGCCAGCTGGTGGCCGACTCCCAGGCGCAGGCCATCGCCGTCCTGCGGCGCCAGCAGATCCAGGTCCAGTCGATCCGTGAGAAGGGGCGCGAGATCAAGCTGCTGCCCCGCATCCCGCGCGGCATCGGCCAGAAGCGGGTGGCCATCTTCACCCGCCAGTTCTCGGTCATGCTGGACGCCGGCCTGCCGCTGGTGCAGTGCCTCGAGATCCTGGGCGACCAGGAGGAGAACCGCACCTTCCAGGCGGTCATCCAGGCCGTGCGCAGCGACGTCGAGTCCGGCTCGTCGCTCGCCGACTCGATGCGCAAGCACCCCAAGGCCTTCGACAACCTCTACGTCAACATGGTGGCGGCCGGCGAGGCGGGCGGCATCCTCGACGTCATCCTGCAGCGGCTGTCGACCTATATCGAGAAGGCGGTCAAGCTCAAGAGCCAGGTGAAATCGGCGCTCATCTACCCGGTGTCGGTCATCGTCATCGCCGCCTTCGTCGTGTTCATCATCCTGTGGAAGGTCATCCCGGTCTTCACCCAGCTGTTCGCCGGTTTGGGCGGCGAGCTGCCGCTGCTCACCCGCGTCGTGGTCGGGGCCAGCAACATCGTGGGCCGCTACTTCATCTTCATCATCGCCATCGTCATCGCCGGCGGCATCGCCCTCAACCGGTATCACAAGACCCATCGCGGCGCCCGGATCATCGACGGCGCGCTGCTCAAGATCCCGGTGATCGGCATGCTGCTGCGCAAGATCGCGGTGGCGCGCTTCTGCCGCACCCTCGCCACCCTGACGGCCTCGGGCGTGCCGATCCTGGACGGCCTCGAGATCACCGCCAAGACCGCCGGCAACGCCATCGTCGAGGATGCGATCATGGCGGTGCGCAAGAGCGTCGAAGAGGGCAAGACCGTCAGCGAGCCGCTGGCCGAGACCAAGGTCTTTCCGGCCATGGTGGTGCAGATGATCAACGTCGGCGAGCAGACCGGCGCCCTCGACCAGATGCTGGCGAAGATCGCCGACTTCTACGAAGAGGAGGTCGACACCGCGGTGGCCGGCCTGATGAAGCTGATCGAACCGCTCATGATCACCGTCCTCGGGGCGGTCATCGGCTGCATCGTGACCGCCATGTACCTGCCGCTCTACGAGGTGCTCTCGAAGATCGGCTAGTGCCTGATAGATAGAATCCGTTCCGGGCCGGGACCGGCCGCCGCCTGAAGCGGCGCCGGCCCGCCGCCCGGAGCTTCTCTCGATGCCCGCACTGGAGCGCAACCTCCGCTGGTACATCGCCGTCCGCGTGGTGGCGGTGACCAGCGTCCTGCTGCCTTTCTTCCTGGTGGTCCTGGCGCGCCCCGACTCCTTCCCCGCCGAGGCGACGCATTACGTGGTGTTGCTCGCCGGCACCACCTTCGCCGCCACCCTGGTCTACATCGGCCTGCTGGGCTTGCTGAAGCGGCGGCTGGTGATCCAGGCCTACCTCCAGTTCACCGGCGACCTGCTGCTGATCACCGTCATGGTGTACTACCTCGGGGGCGTGGCGAGCCCCTTCTCGCTGCTCTACCTGGTGATCATCGCCGTCGCCTCGACGCTGCTGCGGCGGCGCGCCGGCGTGACCGTCGCGACCTGCGCCTTCCTGCTCTATGCCGCGCTGGCGCTGTCGCTCTCGGCCGGCTGGCTGCCGCCGCTCGGCGGGTTGACCGAGGTGCTCACCGGCTGGCGCGTGGCCTACAACCTGGCGATCCATTTCCTGGGCTTCTACGCGATGGCGCTGCTGACCTCCTTCCTGGCGCACAACGCCACCCGTGCCGAGCGCGAGCTGGAGGTCAAGAGCGAGCACCTGGCGGACCTGCAGGTCGTGCACCGCGACGTCATCCAATCGATCAGCAGCGGCCTGATCACCACCGACCTGGCCGGCGTGATCACCAGCATCAACCAGTCCGGACTGGCGATCCTGCGGCAGCAGGACGAGCGGCTGATCGGCGCCCCGGTCACCCAATCGGGGCTCATCTCCGCCAGTCAATGGCACGACATGACCTCGGCCGGCGAGCTGCAGGGCAAGCTCCGGGTCGAGGTGCAGCTGCCTTACGACGACGACAGCGCCTACATCGGCTTCTCCATCTCGCGGCTCAACGACGCGTTCGGCTCCCATCGCGGCTACATCCTGATCTTCCAGGACCTGACCGGCTGGCGCCGGATGCAGGAGGAGCTGCGGATGAAGGACCGCATGGCCGCGGTCGGCGAGCTCGCCGCCGGCCTGGCGCACGAGATCGGCAACCCGCTGGCGGCGATCTCGGGCTCCGTGCAAATGCTGTCGAGCGCGCTGCCGGACGACGCCTCGCAGCGCCGCCTGATCGACATCCTGCTCAAGGAGAGCCACCGGCTCGACCGCACGATCAAGGGATTCCTGCGCTTCGCCAAGCCGCGCGAGAGCGCCAGCATGCCGTTCGACGTCGCCCGCCTGCTGTCGGAGAACATGGAGCTGCTCGCCAACAGCGAGGAGGTGTCGGCCAGGCATCACCTGGATCTCGATCTCGACCCGCCGGCGGCGCGCCTGGTCGCCGATCCCGACCAGGTGAGCCAGATCTTCTGGAACCTGGCGCGCAACGCGCTGCGGGCGATGCCCGACGGCGGCACCTTCCGCCTGGTCGGCAGGCTCGAGGGCGACGCCTACCGCCTGCAGGTCATCGACACCGGCCGCGGCATGTCGGCGTCGCAGCGGGCCAACCTCTTCCATCCCTTCCAGTCCTTCTTCGACGGCGGCACCGGCATCGGCATGGCCATCGTCTACCGCATCGTCCTGGACCACGGCGGGCGGCTGCGGGTCGACAGCGCCCCCGGCGGCGGCACCACGATCACCGTCGAGCTGCCGGCCGCCGGCCCCGGCTCGCCCCTGCCCCGGCGGCTCGAGCTGGCCTCTGGCGCCGAGCCGCCGTCACCGCTTCCAGCCACCCACGCCGCGCCGCCGTCAGCCGCGCAGGCGGCGCCGCAGACGCCGTCCGTCCACCCCGCGGAGGCCGCGGGAATCGCCGGTTGACCGGCCCTCCCCGCCGCTTGCTGCCAGCCATGCGCGCCAGCATGCTGATCGTCGACGACGAGGCCAGCATCCTCGAGTTCCTGGCCATGCTCTTCGAATCCGAGGGCTTCGCGGTCGAGACCACCCGCTCGACGGCCGAGGCGCAGCGCGCCCTGGTCGGCAAGAGCTTCGACCTGGTGCTGTGCGACATCCTGATGCCCGACGGCAACGGCCTGGACCTGCTCAAGGAGATCAAGAGCGCGAGCCCCAACACCGCGGTGGTGATGATGACCGCCTACACCTCGACCAAGACCGCGATCGAGGCGATGCGGCTCGGGGCCTACGACTACGTGTCCAAGCCGTTCGACGTCGAGGAGCTGAAGATCCTCACCCAGAAGGCGCTCGAGCGCGCCAAGCTGGCCGACGAGAACGTCTACCTGCGCCGCGAGCTCGAGCAGAAATACACCTTCAACAACATCATCGGCAAGAGCCCGCGCATGCAGGCCATCTTCGCGCTGATCGAGCGCATGGCGCGCACCAGCTCGACGGTGTTGATCCACGGCGAGAGCGGCACCGGCAAGGAGCTGATCGCGCGCGCCATCCATTTTGCCTCGCCGCGCGCCGGCCGCCGCTTCCTGTCGATCAACTGCGGCGCGCTGCCCGAAAACCTGCTCGAGAGCGAGCTGTTCGGCCACGAGCGCGGCGCCTTCACCGGCGCGGTGCGCGAAAAGAAAGGTTTGTTCCAGGAAGCCGACCGCGGCACCCTGTTCCTCGACGAGATCGGCGAGCTGACGCCGCCGATGCAGGTCAAGCTGCTGCGCGCGCTGCAGGAGAAGACCGTGCGCAAGGTCGGCGGCAACCAGGAGGAACCGGTCGACGCGCGGGTGATCGCCGCCACCAACCAGAACCTCGAGAGCCGCCTCGCGACCGGCGAGTTCCGCGAGGACCTGTTCTACCGCATCAACGTGCTGCCCATCAACCTGCCGCCGCTGCGGCAGAGGCGCGAGGACATCCCGCTGCTGGTGGATTTCTTCTTGCAGAAGTACAGCCGCCAGCTGGACCTGCCGGTGCGCCAGATCTCGGTCGAGGCGATGCGGCTGCTCGAGAGCTACGACTGGCCGGGCAACGTCCGCGAGCTCGAGAACGTCATCGAGCGCGCCATGGCGCTGTCGCACGCCGAGACCATCTCGACCCGCGACCTGCCGCCGCAGCTGCTCAACAACCGCCGCTCCAACCCGGACACGATCAACCTCCCCGAGGAGGGGTTGGACCTCGAGGCCCATCTCGAGGACATCCGCGCCCAGCTGATGTCGCAGGCACTCGACCGCGCCGGCGGCGTGCAGACCCAGGCCGCCGAGCTGCTGCGGATGAGCTTCCGCAGCTTCCGCTACTACGCCAAGAAGGCCGGCCTCAAGGCCGGCGACGGCGACTGAGCCGTTCTCCTCATCCTTGGCGGCGGCGAGCGCAAGCCCCATGGGCTCGACGTGAGTCGAGGCGCCGGCAAAGCCGAGCCGCCTCCACGGCTTCGCGAGCTTCAGGATGTCCGGCGTGCTGGCGCCCGGCGGCGCTAGCAGGCTGCTGAAAAAGCCCGTGCGCCGCGTTGCGAGCGCCGCGGGGCCGGATGCCAGGCGCCGCGACGCAGGCGATGCCCCGACATCGTCGAGGAGCGGCAACGCCGCAGACGGCCCCGCGCCGCCGGCCGCACGGCCAGGGTGGCCATGCGGCATGTCCCTGAGGCCACAACCCGCAGGGCGAAGCGCGGCGTGCGGGATTTTTCAGCAGCCTGCTAGTATTACTCCGTTAAGTCAAGAAGAGTCATTCTGATATGCCCGCCTGCAGAGTGGACACCACCTCGCCCAGCGCACCAGAAGAATTTGGAGCTTCTGCCGGGTCTGGGGAAGGGTCCAAGATGGAGTTTTTTTTAGAG
>DATKFK010000394.1:0-11260 GCA_035544375.1 Thermoanaerobaculia bacterium | reverse complement strand
TCAACGAAGAGAACACCGTGGTCGGTCAGTTCACCAACGATTCGACCACCTTCGCCGCCTTCGATCCCTTCGACCGCGGCTATGCCGCGAACGACCTCTTGCGCGCGATCGGCGCGCCGCAGGTCTCGCTTTTGGACCGCGTCCCCGGCGACATCTACGCGCTCCAGCGCCAGTCGCAGGACGGCAACTTCGAGAAGCTGCAGCTCAACAGCGCCATCCGCCAGGACATGTCGCTCGAGCTGACGCTCGCCAACCAGATCCGGGACCTCACCCGCCGGCCGCTCAACTCCAGCGGTCTGACCGGCGGCGCGCCGCACCAGGTGCTCGCCGGCTTGGCGCCGGACCCGCAGGCGGCGCCGGACATCCGCGATCTCGTCCTCTACAACGGCATCACCGACAACGGCATCGAGCGCCGGCCGCGGCGCCAGGGCAACCTGGTGATCAACGGCTTCGTGCAGCTCGGCCCGACCGACCACGAGCTGAAGACCGGCGTCGACTTCGAGCGCACCGTTTCGGAGCGGCACTTCAACTTCTCGGGGCAGCGGGGCATCGACCCCCTGACCGGCATGCCCGTCGCGGGTCAGCTGTTCACCGATCTCGGCGGCAGCGGCTGCGGCGCCCAGGGCTGCCTGCCCTCGGACTCCGCGACGGGCGCCTTCCAGCCCTACCAGCTCTTCCAGTTCTACGACCGCGACACCACCAAGACGGTGGAGCAGACTTTCGCCGTCTACCTGAGCGACGCCATCGCGGTGGAGCGCTGGCTGATCAGCCTGGGCGGCCGTTTCGAGTCGGTGCGCGCCACCGACCGCGACCTGGGGCCGCTGATGGACTCGAGCACGGTGTCGCCGCGCGTGGCGGTCACCTTCGACGCCAGCGGCGACCGCAAGGTGCTGCTCGCCGGCACCTACGGGGTCTACTACGAGCCGTTCCTGCACAGCTACCTCGACAGCTACAGCAACCTCGACGCGCTCTCGGGGTACACGCCCTATACCTGGAAGGCGGCCGATCCTGCCTGCTCCGGGCAGGACCCGGGAAACCTGCGCTCGCCCTGCTGGGTGGCGGGGACGCCCGTGGCGCCGTTCAACAGCCTCTCTGCCACTCCCAACGAGGACCTGCATCGCTCGTGGATCGACGAGGCGACTCTCGGCTTCGAGCGCCAGGTCACCGCGTCGGTCGGCGTCAGCCTCTACTTCATCCATCGCCGCTGGCACGACCTCTGGGACAACGTGCTGCAGGGGGTGTTCGACGCGCACGGCAACCTGGTCGGCACTACCTCGCAGGTGGTCAACCTGCCCAGGGCGCGGCGCCAGCAGCAGTCCCTGCAGCTGCTGGTGCAGAAGCGCTACTCCGACCATTGGCAGCTGCTGGGTTCCTACAGCCGCAGCCGCACCGAGGGGAACCTCTTCGAGGACAGCGGCGCCGACGGCGAGAGCTTTGGCGACTTCAGCAAGGTTTCAAACGTCAACCTGATCGATCGTTACGGCCTGGCTCCCTACGATCGGCGCGACCAGATCAAGCTCTTCAGCAGTTATCGCTGGCTCTGGCGGAGCGTCAACTTCTCCTTCGGCAGCGCCCTGCTCTACGCCAGCGGCGTGCCCTACCAGATGGAGGCGCTCGACCCGCTGGGAGTGCGGTTCCTCACGCCGCGCGGCTCGCTCCGCCTCCCGGACGAGCTCCAGCTGGACCTGTCGCTGGGCTCCGAGCTCCAGCTCTTGGGGCCGGGTCTCACCCTCGAGCTGCGAGCCGAGGTGTTCAACGTCACCGATCAGCAGCAGCTGCTGGGAGTCCAGTCCCTGATCGACACCGGCCAGTTCGGCAAGCCCGCCTCGATCCTCGACCTGCAAGCGCCGCGCACCTACCGGGTGACGCTGGGGCTTCATTTTTAGTTCGTCTCCGCGGCGGCCTGCGCGGAGGACCTACCCGGGGAGGGGTAGTATTGAAGGCGCCATGAAGCGGGCCGCGAAGGACGTCACTCAGCTGCTGCGCCGCTGGCAGCAGGGGGACCAGGCGGCTACCGAAGAGCTGCTGCCTTTGATCTATGGCGAGCTGCGCAAGATCGCCCGCCGCCACCTGCGCGGCGAGCGCCATGGCCACACCCTCGAGGCCACCGCCCTGGTCCACGAGGTCTATCTCCGGCTCAGCGGCGGGGCGGAGCTGCACTGGAACGACCGCGTCCACTTCTATGCGGTCGCCGCCCAGATGATGCGGCGGGTGCTCGTCGACCATGCCCGCGGCCGCGACGCCGCCAAGCGCGGCGGCAGCGTCGTCAAGGTGTCGCTCGACGAGGCGCGCGACCCCGCGGTCGAGAACGGCCCCGACGTGGTGGCCCTCGACGATGCCCTCAAGAGTCTCGAGGCCCTGGATCCGCGCAAGAGCCGGATCGTCGAGCTGCGCTTCTTCGGCGGCCTGACCCTCGAGGAAACCGCTGCCGTGCTGGGAGTCTCGGTCCCGACCGTGGTCAAGGAGACGCGCCTGGCGCGGGCCTGGCTGCACAGCCAGATCGCCGCCGGCCTGCCGGCGCCGCCTCTCGTCGCGGCCAAGACGCCGGAGCGCACGCGCGTCGCGCCGGGCCCCCCGGGGACTCCCGGCTCGTCGGAGCCCTGATGGAGAGCGGCGAGCTCGACCGCTGGCGCCGGGTCCAGGAGCTGTTCGAGGCGGCCGCCGATCTGCGGCCGGGCGAGCAGGCCGCCTATCTCGCGGCGGCGTGCGACGACGAGGGCCTGCGGCAGGAGGTCGAGGCGCTGCTGCGCTCCGACGCCGAGGCCGGCAGCTTCATCGAGCACGCCATCCGGCGCAGCTCGGACCTGCTGCTCGCCGCGCCCGATCCGCTCGAGGCGCTGGGCAAGATCGGCAAGTACGAGATCCTGGGGCGCATCGGCGAGGGCGGCTTCGGCATCGTCTACAAGGGCCGCGACGCCGTGCTGCAGCGCTACGTCGCCGTCAAGACCTGCTCTTCGAGCGACGAGAAGCTGCGCCGCCGGTTCTTCCGCGAGGGGCAGATCGCCGCCGGCCTGCAGCATCCCAACATCACCACCGTCTACGATCTCGGGGTCGAGCGCGGCATCCCCTACCTGGTCCAGGAGTTCCTGGCCGGCGAGGACCTGAACCACAAGATCGCACGCCAGGAAGGGCTCACCGCGCTGCGCCGGCTCGACATCCTGGTGCAGGTGGCGCGGGGCCTGGAGTATGCCCATCTGCAGGGCGTGCTGCATCGCGACATCAAGCCCGCCAACATCCGCATCCTGCCGCCGGGCACGGTCAAGATCATGGACTTCGGCATCGCCAAGCTCCTGCACGAGGTCTCCGACGTCACGACGCAGGGAGTCACCATCGGCACGGTCGGGTATCTCGCTCCCGAGCAGCTGCGCGGCGAAGAGGTCGACCGGCGCACCGACGTCTTCTCCTTCGGCGTCCTGGTCTACGAGCTTTTGACCTACAAGCGCCCGTTTCCCGGCAGCACCTTCTCGGAGGTCTCCTACCGGCTGCTCAACGAGGAGCCGCCGGCGCTCCGCGACCTCGCCCCCGTCCATGGCCAGGTGCTCGCCGATCTCGCCCGGCGCTGCCTGGCGAAGGACCCGGCGCACCGCTACGAGAGCTTCACCGAGGTCATCGCGGTGCTGGAGCCGGAGCTCGCCGCCCTGCGCTCAGGTCCGCTGCCGGTGATGGCCGCGACCGGTGTGCCGGTCGCTGCCGCGGGCGCGGTGGGCACGGTGGCCGCGGCTGCCGATCGCGGCGGGCGCCAGCGGTGGACCCGGCGCGCTGCGCTCGGGGCAGTCGCGGTGGCCCTGGTGGTGAGTCTCGGCGCGGCCGGACGGGCGGTGCTGCGGCGGCAGGGCCCGGAGCGGCCGGGAGGCTCGGCCGGGCCCAGCATCGCCGCGGCGGCCGGCCAGGCGCCGATCGCGGCGCCATCCGGCCAGGCGCCGATCGCGGCGCCGTCCGGCCCGCCACCGGCCGCGGCGTCGAACGCCGGCACTGGCACCGAAGAGGTGCTCGCCGTCCGCCCATCGGCACCCGCCGGCACCGATCGCGGACAGCGCGGCGAGGGCACCGCCGGGCCGGGCGCATCGCGCCCGCCGGTCTCGCCGCGTTCTCCGCGTGCGGAGCCCGCTCGGCCGGAGCGGCGCCCCGCGCCGGCCGCGCCGCCCGCCTTGCCTCCCCAGCGCGGCTCCCGTCGCACCGGCGCGCCCGCTGCACGCCCGGGCTCCGGCACGGCGTCGGGCGTGGGCGGCGAGGCAGCTCCCCGCGGCGACGTCGAAGCGGCGGCGCCCGGGCAGCAGGGCGGCTTCCGAGCTGAGCGCCCGCCGGGCGCGGCGGCCTCCGCGGCGACTGAAACCGAGGCCGCGGGTGCGGCGCCCGGCGCCGGCAGCGCCGGCGGGCCGGCCGAGGAAGCGAGGCGCGGGGCGAGCGCGGCAAGCGGCGGCGGCGCGGCGGGCGCCGCCGAGAGCCCCGGCGAGGCCGGCGCTCCCAACCGCCCGATGGTGCGGGGAGATCTCATCGCGCCGGGCGCGCCGCACGCCACGCCGCCGCGGCTGCTCAGCCGTCCCGAGCCCCAGTACCCGGACCGGGCACGCCGGCGCCAGGTGGAATCGGACGTCCTGATGCTGGTGCTGGTTGACGAGAACGGACGCGTACAGAGGGCGATCGTCAAGCGGACCGACGATCCTGGGCTGGGTTTCAACGATGCGGCGCGGCGGGCCGCCCTCCGCGCCCTCTTCAGCCCCGCCAGCCGCGACGGTCTCCCCGGCAAGATGTGGACGGAGCTGCCCTTCAGCTTCCGGCTGCGCCCGGGGGAATAAACGCCGCCGTCAGAAGTCGCCGACCATCAGGATCTCGGGCTCGAGGCTGTGGCCGGTGCGCCGTTCGACGACCTCCTGAACGTGCGCGATGAGGGCGCGGACGTCCGCCGCGGTGGCGCCGCCGCGATTGACGATGATGTTGGCGTGGCGATGGGTCACGACGGCGCCGCCGCGGACCGCGCCCTTGAGCCCCGCCTCTTCGATCAGACGGCCGGCGCCGATGCCCGCGATCTTCTTGAAGATCGATCCGGCGCTCGGCTCCGAGTCGAGGGGCGGATGGCGCGAGGCGCGCCAGGCGAGGTTCTCGCGCACCACCTGGCGCAGCCGCTCGGGGTCGGCCGGCGCCAGCTCGAAGGTGACGCTCAGCACGGTGTCGGGCCGGTGATGGAGGATGGAGGTGTCGTAGCCGAAGGCGAGCTCCTCGACCCCGGCGATGCGGCGCTCGCCCGCGGCGTCCAGCAGCTCGGCCTCGACCGTCACCTCGGCGATGAACATCGTGCGCTCGCGCTCCGGCGCCGGCGACAGGAAGTGGAGGTTCTGCCAGATGGCGCCGCCGACCGTCGAGGGGATGCCGGCGTAGTGCTCGAGGCCGGAGAGCCGGTGGGCGATCGCCCGCTCGATCAGGTCGGGATAGACGACGGCGCCGCTTTCGGCGCGCAGGCGGCGCGGCGACCCGCCGTCCGCCCTGCCGCTGCCGCCGGGCAGCAGCTCGACGCCGCGCGCAAGGTTGCGGATGACCAGGCCGCGAAACCCGCGGTCGCCGACCAGGATGTTGGCGCCCAGGCCGAGCCGGAAGTAAGGCACGCCGTGGCGTTGCGCCGCGGTCACGGCGGCCGCCAGCTCGGCGGCGGATTCCACCTCGACGAGGAGATCGGCGGGGCCGCCGATACGGAAGGTGGTGAGGGGGGCGAGGGGCGCGTCGCGCCGTGCCTGCGAAGCTCCCAGCTCGCTCGCCAGCGCCGCCAGACGCGAGGCGTAGGTGGCCGCGGGCGGGCTCAGGGGTCGATCAGCGCCAGGCGGTGGGAGTGGCGCCCCCCTTCGAACGGCGTCTCGAGCCAGATGCGCACGATCTCGAGGGCGGTCGCGAGCGGCATCATGCGCTCGCCCAGGGAGATCACGTTGGCGTCGTTGTGCTGGCGGCCGAGCCGCGCCGACTCGGCGTTCCAGCACAGCGCGCAGCGCACGCCGCGCACCCGGTTGGCGACGATCGCCTCGCCGTTGCCGGAGCCGCCGACGACGATGCCGCGCTCGGCGGCGCCGCTCGCCACCGCCTCGGCGACCGGGCGGATGAAGAGCGGATAGTCGACCGGCGGCTGCGCCGCGTAGGTGCCATGGTCCTGCACCTCGTGGCCGCCGTGCCCCAGGAATTCGCGGATCGCTTCCTTGTACTGGAAGCCGGCGTGGTCCGAGCCGATGGCGATCTTCATGCGCTCTCCTCTCCCTCCCTGCAGCGCGGGCCCGCGGAGTCGGCAGGGGCGAGGCGGATTCTATCCCCGTTCACGCGCGCGCCGCCGGCGGCGGAGCTCGAACAGGGTGAGCGCCGCCGCCACGGTGGCGTTGAGCGATTCGACCGGCGGCGCGACCGGAATGGTGAGGCGCAGCGTGGCGCGCGCGAGGAGGGCCGGCGAGATGCCGGGCCCCTCGGACCCGAGGGCGAGGACGAGCGTGTCGCGCCAGCCGCCCGCGGCGTCGAGATCGGCGCCGCCGTAGAGATCGTCGCCGCCGCGCGGCACCAGCGCCGCCCAGCGGGGCGCCGGGGATGCCGGAGCCATGGGCGATGCCTGGGACAGGTGGCGGTCGAGCAGGTCCGGCTCGACGCCCAGGGCGACCGGCAGGCGCAGCAGGCTGCCCGCGGAGGCGCGCAGGGCGCGCGGGTGGTTGGGGTGGACGGTGCCCGGCGACAGCGCCATGCCGGCGGCGCCGGCGGCCTCGGCGACGCGCGCCAGGGCGCCGAGGTTGCCGGGGTCCTGCAGTCCCTCGACGAACAGGTAGATGCCGCCGGCGCGGACCGGCAGGGTCTCGACGCCGCCGCGCGGCAGCTGCGCCACCGCCAGCAGGCCGCGGGGCGAATCGGCGTCGGCGAGCTCGTCGAGCAGGCGCGCCTCGACGGTCAGGGGCGGGCGGGGAAGGCCGGCGGCGAGGGCGCCTCCGGCGGGGGAGGCGAGGAACTCGGCCGTGGCCATCACCGTCTCGATCCGCAGGCCCGCGTCCTGCGCCGCGGCCACCAGGTGGGGGCCTTCGAGCAGCGCCCGCTCGCCTTTACTTCGCCTGAGACGCCGCATATCCTTGAGCGTCCGATTCTGGCGGCTCACTATCATTATGATCGGAGATCTTAAGAACTTCTGGCAGCGGCTCCAAACCGGGGTCGAGGTGGCGGTCGCCGCCGGCGCCTCGCCGGACAAGCTGCTGGGGGTGCGCGACGGGTTCCTGCGCTATTTCCACGACGGCCTCGACCGCTCGGTGTCGGTGGCGGTGGTGCCGCAGGCCACCGAAGAGCCGCCGCTCGGCTTGCTGATCTCGGACGAGGAGGTCATCCGCCTGACCCGCAAGCGGGCGCTGGACCTCGAGCAGGCGCTCGCCGACAACTATCATTTCTATGTCGCGAGCGAGGCGGGCCTGCACTCGATCGAGGTCGAGGGCAAGCTCCGCTACTTCGTGCGTTACTGGACGGTGGTGCGCAGCCTGATCGGCGAATCGTGGGGCTCGAGCGGCTCGATCCAGCTGCCCGACCGGCTGGTCCACGGTCTCGACAGCGATCAGATCCCATTCGCGGTGCCCGGAACGCGCAAGCGGGGCGGCATGATCAGCTCGCTGACCGGTCACCTCGAGACCCGCCGCAAGGCGATCGGCGGCTCGACGCTGCACGCCATCTCGTCGCTCTTCTACGGCCTCATCGACGGCCGCCCCCTACGCTAGGAGACGGGCTCCCTCGGCAGCGACCTTCCAGGCTCGCTCGGGGGGTGTGCCGGGAGAGGCGGCTCTTGCCTCGCCTTCCAGAGCCGCCGCCCCGGGTGCCCGTCTCCCCCAGCCCTCCTCCTTCCCGCTCCGGTGATCGTTTCCTCCCGGACCTGCACCTACACACTAGGGAACGGTTTTGGTAGGATTGGTGGTCGCCTGTACGGGAGCTCCTGAACAGCCTTTCCTCCCACTCCATCCCTGCACGCGGCGAGTCCGGCAGGTCTCGATCAACGGCGCGCCCTTCGTGCCGGCGTCAACGCCGCGGGCGCAAGGTCAGAGGTGTGATTATGAGCGAACCCGAAGCGCACCTGTTCACCTCGGAGTCGGTCACCGAGGGTCATCCCGACAAGGTCGCGGACCAGATCTCCGACGCCATCCTCGACGAGGTGATGCGGCTCGACCCGACAGGCCGGGTGGCCTGCGAGACCCTGGTCACCACCGGCATGGTGCTGCTCGCCGGCGAGATCACCACCACCGCCTACGTCGATTTCGCGCAGGTGGCTCGGCGGGTCATCCGCGAGATCGGCTACACCCACACCGACTACGGCTTCGACGGCGCGAGCTGCGCCGTGCTGTCGGCGATCGACCCCCAGTCGCCGGACATCGCGCAGGGCGTCGACACCGGCGGCGCCGGCGACCAGGGGCTGATGTTCGGCTATGCCTGCCGCGACACCTCGACCCTCATGCCGCTGCCGATCACGCTCGCGCATCGCCTGACCCGCCAGCTCGCCGCCTCGCGGCGCACCGGCGAGATCAAGTGGCTGCGCCCCGACGGCAAGAGCCAGGTGACCGTCGAATACGAGGGCAGCCGCCCGGTGCGGGTGCACACCGTCGTGGTGTCCACCCAGCACGATCCCGACGTCGGCAACGAGGAGATCCGGCGTACGGTCATCGAGCACGTGATCCGGGCCGCCATCCCGGCCAGCCTGCTGGACGACGGCACCATCTTCCACATCAACCCGACCGGCCGCTTCGTCATCGGCGGTCCCCAGGGCGACTGCGGTCTGACCGGGCGCAAGATCATCGTCGACAGCTACGGCGGGGTCGGACGCCACGGCGGCGGCGCCTTCTCGGGCAAGGACCCCACCAAGGTGGACCGGTCCGCCTGCTACATGGCCCGCCACATCGCCAAGAACCTGGTTGCCGCCGGCATCGCCGAGCGCATCGAGGTGCAGCTGGCCTACGCCATCGGGGTGGCCGAGCCGGTCTCGATCCACGCCGACAGCTTCGGCACCGGCGCCGTCTCCGACCGGCGCATCGAAGCGCTGATCCGCGAGCACTTCCCGATGAGCCCGGCCGGCATCATCCGCTACCTGGACCTGCGCCGGCCGATCTACCGGCAGACCGCGGCCTATGGACATTTCGGCCGCGACGAGCATGAGTTCACCTGGGAGGACACGAGCCGCGCTCCGGTGCTGCGCGAGGCCGCCGGCCTCGAGCTCGAACGCGTGCCGTCGTTCGCCCATTCCGTCTGATCGAGCGCGCCGCGTGCGGCGCGCCTGGAGGAATCACCCATGAATACGACCGTGCCGTCGGACGTTGCCGATCCGCGCCAAGCGGGCGCCGGCAAGCTGCGCATCGAATGGGCCGACCAGGAGATGCCGGTCCTGGCCATGATCCGCAAGCGCTTCAGCCACGAGAAACCGCTCTCCGGGCTGCGGGTAGCGGCCTGCTTGCACGTCACCAGCGAGACCGCCAACCTGATGCGCACCCTGCAAAGCGGCGGAGCGGAGGTCACCGTCTGCGCCAGCAACCCGCTGTCCACCCAGGACGAGGTCGCCGCCAGCATGTGCGAGGACTACGGCATCTCGGTCTATGCGCGCAAGGGCGAGGACAACGCCACCTACTACGGCCACCTCGCCGCGGCCCTGGATACCCGCCCGCACATCACCATGGACGACGGCGCCGACCTGGTCTCGATGCTGCACAAGGACCGCACCGACCTGCTGGCACACGTCCGCGGCGGCACCGAGGAGACGACGACCGGCGTCATCCGGCTGCGCGCCATGGCGCGCGACGGCGCCCTGAAGCTGCCGATCGTCGCCGTCAACGAGTCGGACACCAAGCACCTGTTCGACAACCGGTACGGCACCGGCCAGAGCACGCTCGACGGCATCATCCGCGCTACCAACGTGCTGCTCGCCGGCAAGAACCTGGTGGTGGTGGGATACGGCTGGTGCGGCCGCGGCATCGCCTCGCGCGCCGACGGGCATGGCGCCAACGTCATCGTGGTCGAGGTCAACCCGGTGCGGGCGCTCGAGGCGGTGATGGACGGCTACCGCGTCACCGACATGGCGGGCGCGGCGGCCATTGGCGATGTCTTCGTCACCGTCACGGGCAACAAGCACGTCATCGCCCGCGAGCACTTCGAGCGCATGAAGGACGGTGCGATCGTGTGCAACAGCGGCCACTTCGACGTCGAGCTCGACCTGCCCAGCCTGCGTGATCTGTCGTCGGGTACCCGCGAGGTGCGGCCGTTCGTGCAGGAGTACAGCCAGCGGCGGGGTGCCCGCGTCTACGTCCTCGCCGAAGGGCGGCTGATCAACCTCGCCGCCGCCGAGGGGCATCCCGCGGCGGTGATGGACATGAGCTTCGCCAACCAGGCATTGGCTGCCGAGATGATCGCCAGGTCCAAGGAGCGGCTGGCGGTCGCCGTCCATCGCGTGCCCGAAGAGCTGGACCGGGAGGTGGCGCGCCTGAAGCTCGAGACCATGGGAATCCCGCTGCAGGTGCTCACGGCCGAGCAAGAGCTTTATCTCAATAGCTGGGAAGAGGGGACGTAGGCTGAGGCAGGGGGAAGGGGACGCCCCCTCCCCTTCGCTTCGGCAATCGGTTTCGCCTAGCCTGCGCAATTATGAGCAGGTACCATGCGCGACGCGAATCTGGACAGGGCGCGACCCGGGTGCTAGCCTACCAACCGGCAAAGCTCAGCCGTTGGGTGCTATGGCGACTCTAGACCACCCTGAACTACGGGACTCGCTCAATAATCTGCTAAAGAGCACCCGGCCCAGGCTGGAACGGGTGCTCCGCGGCTTTGAGGTCCCGCCGGAGGATGCAGAGGACATCCTGCAGGATGCCCAGCTGACGCTCCTTTACAAGTGGGACAAGATCCACAGTCCGGAAAACTGGCTGATCGGGACCGTAAAGAAGAAATGCATCATGTACTGGCGGAAGCGGCGCGGCAGCCTCTGCGAGGCTGTGGACACTGCCATCCTGGAGCTCATCTCGACGCCGCAGGCGCCACGGCAGGAACGCGAGGAGCTCGCCTTCGATCTCGACCGCGTTCTGTCTCGGATCTCGACACGCTGCCGGTCGCTGCTGCGGTTGCGATACGGCCTGGGGTATGGGCCGAACGAAGTCGCCGAGCGCATGGGCTATCGCTCGTCGAGCATCCGCAAGGTCACCAACCGTTGCCTGGCGGCGTTGACGCGCCAGCTCATGGCCGTGGGCTTCGAGCGCAAAACGTGATGCGAGAAGCGTTTGCCGCGCTCCTGGAAACGCCCGCG
>DATKFK010000393.1:0-3315 GCA_035544375.1 Thermoanaerobaculia bacterium | reverse complement strand
CCCGCCATCGACTCCCGGCTGGCCCGCGGGCTGGCTCGCACGCCAACCATACGGTCCGGCCCACCAATGCCCGCGCGAACCGAATCCCGACCGCCCGAACCGGGCTCGCGCCGCCACGGCGGCCGGTTCACGGACCTGGATGCCGACAAGCTCAGGGGGGGCTACTACACCTCTCCCGAGGTGGCGGCGTGGCTCGCCAGGTGGGCCATCCGCGCGCCGGACGACGCCGTCCTCGAGCCGAGCTGCGGTGACGGCGCCTTCCTGGTGGCTGCCGCCGCGCGCCTTGGCGAGCTGGGCGCCCGCGCTCGCGCCATCGGCGAGAACGTGACCGGCGTCGAGATCCTTGCCGTCGAGGCGGACCGCGCCCGCGCGAGGCTCCGCCTCATCCTGGGCCGGCACCCCACTGCCGTCGAGACCGGGGATTTCTTCGCCTGGTGGCAGCGTCCGGCGCGCCGGCAGTTCGACGTGGCGATCGGCAACCCGCCCTTCATCCGCTACCAGACCTTCCCTGAGCCCCACCGCGGCCTGGCCATGGCGATCATGGCCCGGCTGGGCCTGACGCCGAACCGCCTGACCAACATCTGGGTGCCTTTCGTGGCGGCGGCGGCGGCCAGCCTGCGGCCCGGCGGCCGGCTCGCGCTGGTGCTTCCCGCCGAGCTTCTGCAGGTGAGCTACGCCTCGCAGCTGCGCTCCTTTCTCGACGACCGCTTCGCGCGCCTCGACGTCGTCGCCTGCAACGAGCTGTTCTTCGACCGCGCCGAGCAGGAGGTGGTGCTCCTGCTCGCCGACGGTGCGCTCCCCGCGCCGTCGGCCTGCAACGAATGCCGCGTCGCCTTGACCGAAGCCCGTTGCCTGGCTCACATCACCGCCCGGCCGCCTTCGGAGGTCCTGGCCGGCGCCCTGCCGAAGACCGTGCGCCACGGCGACGAAAAATGGCTGAAGTACTTCCTCACCGAGCGCGAGATCACCTTCATGCGCACCCTGCGGGCGGCTCCCGTCACCGCCGCCCTCGCGGCGCACGCGAGCGTCGACGTCGGCGTCGTCACCGGCAAGAACGAGTTCTTCGTCTTGAGCGACGATCGCGTCGATCGCCTCGGCGTCGGCGGCCACACGGTGCCCGTCATCTCGCGCTCCGCGCAGCTTCTGGGAGCCTGCATCGGCGCCGCCGAGTGGCAGCGGCTCGCCGCCGCCGGCGACCGCGTACACCTGTTGCACCTCGCCGCGCTCGACGCCGCGCGGCCGTCGCCGCGGCTGGCCAGCTACCTGCGTTTGGGCGAAGCCAACGGCTTCGATAAAGGCTACAAGTGTTCGATCCGCGTACCCTGGTATGCGGTGCCATCTGTCTGGGTGCCGGATGCTTTCCTTTTCCGCCAGATCTACGACTTCCCGCGCGTCGTGCTCAATCAGGCCGGAGCGACCTCGACGGATACGATCCATCGCCTGCGCGGCATCGCCGCGCCCGAGCAGATCGTCGCCAACCTCTACACCCACCTGGCCGCCGCCTCGGCCGAGATCGAGGGCAGGAGCTACGGCGGCGGCGTTCTCGAGCTCGAGCCGAGGGAAGCCGAGCGGCTCCTGGTTCCCGCCAGGCTCGGGGCCGCCTTGCCGCTCGGCGAGTGCGACCGCCTGATCCGCGCCGGCCGCATCGACCAGGTCCTGGGCGAGAACGATGCCTTGCTGCTCAGGGGTGAGATGGGCCTCTCGGCGGCGGAATGCGCGATGCTGCGCGACGTCTGGGTCAAGATGCGCGACCGCCGGCTGGCCCGCAGGCGCCGCGGTCCGCGCGCCAGCAAGGCCGCACCAGCCGCCTGAGCCCGGCCGGCGCCCTGGCCCGGGTTTCCACCGCGACCCACCCCGGCACCCCCGGCCGGGTGGTGTCCTAAGACTGTGTTGGTGGTGCCGACGCGCTCCCCTTCACCTGCCACGCCGGGGCCGCCGACGTTGGCTGGCCGCGAGCCGGTGTGATATAAAGAAATCTCGGGGCTCTTCCTGGGCAGTGGAGTAGCCTGCGAGCTTCCCCGCCCGTTTCCTTTGTCATTTCCCAAGCCGTCATAGCCTTCCCGCCGCGGAGGAACCATGAGCGCCACTGTGCTTGCCGAGTCCCTGAATGCCACCCACCTGATCGCGCTGGAAGAGCGCTATGGCGCCCATACCTACCACCCGCTCGACGTCGTCATCACCCGCGCCGAAGGCATCTGGCTGTGGGACGTCGACGGCCGCAGGTACATGGACTTCCTGGCCTCTTACTCCGCCGTCAACCAGGGACACTGCCACCCGGCCATCCTGAAGGCGATGAGCGACCAGATGCACCGCGCCACCCTGGTCTCGCGCGCCTTTCGCAGCGACCAGCTCGGCCCGTTCTTCGAGCAGATCTGCACGCTCACCGGCTTTGACAAGGTCCTGCCGATGAACAGCGGCGCCGAGGCGGTCGAGACCGCGATCAAGGCCGCCCGCCACTGGGC
Organism: Thermoanaerobaculia bacterium; assembly: GCA_035544375.1. GTDB lineage: Bacteria > Acidobacteriota > Thermoanaerobaculia > Multivoradales > UBA5704 > JASLEW01. The sequence continues at coordinate 853 of DATKFK010000393.1, read as the reverse complement.
CTACACGGTCAAGGGCGTGCCCGACGGCCAGGCCGAGATCCTGGTGTTCGAGAACAACTTCCACGGCCGCACCACCACCATCGTCGGCTTCTCGAGCGAGCCCACCTACCGCGACGGCTTCGGCCCCTACTCTCCCGGCTTCCGCATCCTCCCCTACGGCGACGCCGAGGCGGTCGAGCGCGCGCTCATCGACAACGGCCCGAACGTCGCCGCCGTCCTGGTCGAGCCCATCCAGGGCGAGGCCGGCATCATCATCCCGCCGGACGGGTTCCTGGCGCGGCTTCGCGAGCTCACCCACCGGCACCACGCCCTGCTGGTGACCGACGAGATCCAGTCCGGCCTGGGCCGCACCGGCAAGCTGTTCGCCTACCAGCACGAGGGCATCCGCCCCGACGTGGTGATCGTCGGCAAGGCCCTGTCGGGAGGCTGCTACCCGGTTTCCGCCATCCTCGCCGACGACGCCGTGATGTCGGTCTGGCAGCGCGGCCAGCACGGCTCGACGTTCGGCGGCAATCCCCTTGCCGCCGCGGTCGCCAGCGCCGCCCTGCGCGTGCTGATCGAGGAGAAGATGATCGAGAACGCCGCGGCGCTCGGTCCCTACTTCCTCGAGCGCCTGCGCCGCATCGACTCCGGCCACGTCAAGGAGGTGCGCGGCAGGGGTCTGTGGATCGGCATCGAGCTGCACCGCGAGGCCGGCGGCGCCCGGCGGTTCTGCGAGGCCCTGCAGTCCGAGGGCCTGCTGTGCAAGGAAACCCACGATCACGTCATCCGCATCGCCCCGCCGCTGATCATCAAGCGAGAGCAGATCGACTGGGCCGTGGAGCGCCTCGAGCGCGTGCTGACCACGCTCTAG
>DATKFK010000392.1:0-10617 GCA_035544375.1 Thermoanaerobaculia bacterium | reverse complement strand
TGTTCCGCTGGGTCACCTTCGGCGACCTGCTGCCGAACACCTATTATCTCAAGCTCTACCGGATCCCGCTCGCCGTCCGGCTGCTGCGCGGCAGCCGGTGCCTGTGGGAGAGCCTGGCGGATCACCTGCCGCTGCTGGCGCTCACCGGCGTCGGGGTCGGCGTGCTGTTGCGGCATCACCCCGACCGCGAGTGGCGCCGGCGTCTGCTGCTGCCGGCGGCGCTCGTCCTGGTGGCGTTCGCCTACAGCGTCTTCGTCGGCGGCGACGCCTACGAGATGCCGCTCAACGTCCGCGCCAATCGCTTCACGGCCTTCGTCATGCCGCAGGTGTTCATCCTGTTCAATGCGCTGATCAACGAAGCCTCCTCCAGGATGTCGCGGCTCGCCGGGCGACGGCTCGCCGCGGCGGCGGCGGTGCTCGGGCTGGTGAGCGCCGACGGTCTCTGGCTGGCCGCCGACGCCGCCGGCAACCGCCGGGACCTGGCGCTCGCGAGGCCGCCGTGGACGACCGCCGGCCAGGCGCCCGTCTACGCCGCCATCGCCCGGTTGCGGGACGAGATCGCTCCCGGCAGCCTGGTGGCGACCGACTGCGCCGGCATCCCGGCTTACTTCAGCGACTTCCGCATGGTGGACGAGCTCGGCTACAGCGACCGCCACATCGCGCGCCTGCCGCCGGCCCTGCCGCTGGGACCGGGCAACTACCAGGTGTTCCAGCCCGGGCACGTGAAGTGGGACGAGGCGTACGTGCTGGCCCGCCGGCCCGCGGCGATCGTCAGATGCGTCGCGGCCGGCCGCTTCGGCGACGCGCGCCGGCTGCGGGAGTCCGGGTACCGTTACGACGCCGGCGGCCTGGTTCTGCTGGGGCCCGGGCCAGCCGATCGGCCATCGGGCCTGCTGCCACGGGCCCGCGCGCGGCCATCGGGATGACCTCCTCCCGGCTCCTCCTGGCCGGGCCGGTCAGAGAACGCGGCAGCTCGCCTGGCCGCGCTTCTCGAGGTATTGCTGGTGGTATTCCTCGGCGCGGTAGAAAGCCGAGGCCGGGGCGATCTCGGTGACGATCGGCCGCTTGTAGGCGCCGCTGCTCTCGAGCTGCTGCTTGGAGGCGAGCGCCGCGGCCTCCTGCTCGGGCGTGTGGAAGAAGATCGCCGAACGGTACTGGGTGCCGTGGTCGGGGCCCTGGCGGTTGGGCGTCGTCGGGTCGTGGTTCTCCCAGAAGACCTTCAGCAGATCCTGGTAGGAGACCCGCTCAGGGTCGAACTCCACCTGCACCACCTCGGCGTGGCCCGTGCGTCCGGTGCAGACGTCGTGATAGGTCGGGTTGGGAAAGCTGCCGCCCGAGTATCCGACGGTGGTTGCCACGACACCGGGGACGGCCCGGAATGCCGCTTCGACTCCCCAGAAACATCCTGCCGCAAAGGTCGCTCTATCCATCTGCATGCCTCCCGCTTTCTGATCCGTGTGGCGCGTGGCGCCTTCCGGCCAATTATAAAACGCCCGCGACCTCGAGGTCGTCCGGATGCCGGCCCCGCCTTCGCCGCGATCCTTGCCTCAGTGCACGGCCGCGGCGATCTCGAGCGCGTTGAGCGCTCCGCCCCGCGTCAGGTTGTCCATCGCCGCCCAGATCCAGACGCCGTGCTCGTCCCGGCGGATCGCGCCGAGCAGGACCTTGTCGCTGGCCGCGGCGTCGATGGGCCCCAGGTGCCGCGGCTCGGCGGCCGTCTCGACGAACGGGCTGGCGGCGAGCGCCTTGCGGACCGCCTGGGCGCTGGGCGCCGCGACGCAGGTCACGTGCAGGCTGAGCGCCAGGCAGTGGAAGATCCCGCCCTGGACGAGCTGGATGGACAGCGGCATCTCGGCCGGCAGCACCGCGCCGAGCGCCGCGGCGACGGTCGCCGCCACCTCCTCGGCATGGTCGGCGGGAAGGAGGTTGAAGGCAAGCTGGGCGCCGAAGACCTGCGGCCGCCGGCGCGGCGTCATGGCGACGATCTGCCGTGTCTGCTCGAAGAGCTCCTCGAGCCCCGGGTCGTCGTGGAGCGAGGCCGGCAGGACCACGGTCGCGACCGCCCGCCGCGGCTCGAAGGCGGCCAGCGGGTAGAGCAGGTGGGCGAGCAGCACCACCGCGGGATGGGGAGACAGCAGGACGCTCGGCCCGCCGTTGCCGGCGCTGCCCGGCCGGGCGTTGATACCCGCCACCACCGGATACCCGTCGGCGACGGTGGCGTCGGGCGACAGCACCACCGCGGTGACTTCTGGCGGCAACCCGGCCAGCAGGGGCCGGTTGGCGGCGATGGGGCCGCAGAAGAAAGCCACCGAGACGCCGTCCAGGCTCTCCGGCTCGTAGCGCTGCACCACCGTCGCGGCGCCGCCGGCGTCGGTCAGGATGCCAACCTCCTGCTCCACCGTCGTCAGCAGCCGCACCTCCTGCCACGTCGGTCCGGCGACGCCGCGGCCGAGCGTCTCGCGCAACTCCTTGCCCAGCAGGTTCGACGGGTGGACGATGGCCAGAGCGCTCATCGTTTCGGCGCCTCCTCCGGCGCGGGCGGCGGCTGGCCCTGGCCGTCGCCGGGGCCGCTGCCGCCGGGCGGCGCCTCGCCCGCCGCCGGCGGCAGCAAGGCGGCAGCGGGCGGCGTCGCCGGGCGCCTGCGCAGCAGCCGGTTCCAGACGAAGCTGGCCGGGCCCGACGCGGTGTAGAGCACGGCGATCGCCATGAAGGTGGCCTGCGGCAGGAAGACGACCACCCCGACGATGGCCGCCAGCGGCAGCGCCACGCGGTAGCTCCAGCGCCGCCGCAGGTCGAGCTTCTTGAAGCTGGTGTAGCGAAAGGTGGAAACCATCAGCGCGCCGATCAACACCAGCGATGCCGCCATCAATCGCAGGATCCAGTCCCGCCAGGCGGGATCGGGAGCGAAGAACATCAGCGAGCAGATGGCAATCGCCGCCGCCGGCGCCGGCAGGCCCACGAAGTAGCGGCTGTCAGCCGCCTTGACCTGCTGGACGTTGAATCGCGCCAGGCGGCTGGCCGTGGTGACCACGTAGAACAGCGGCAGCAGCCAGGCGCGCGGCGCCAGGTCCTCGACGCCCCACAGGTAGGCCAGCAGGGCCGGCGTCACCCCGAACGTGATGACGTCGGCCAGCGAGTCGAACTCCTTGCCGAACTCGGTCTCGGTGCCGGTCATGCGCGCGATGCGGCCGTCCAGGCTGTCGGTGACGGCGGCCACGACGACCACCAGCGCGGCGCGCTGGAAGTCGCCGTGGAGGCCGCAGACGATGGCGTAGAAGCCGAGCAGGACGTTGCCGATCGTGAACAGGCTCGGCAGCAGGTAGGCGCCGCGGCGCAATCGCCGCGACAGCGCGGGACGGCGCAGCCGCGCGTCGCTGGTCACCACGGCTCCGCCGCCGGTGGGCCGGCGGCCGCGATCGGCCTGGCTGCCGGCGCCGCCGGCGCCGCCGCCGCGAGCGGAGCGGCGACCGGCGTGGCGCCATTGCGGACCCGGTCTCCTTGCTTGACCAGGAGCCGGTAGCTCGCCGGCACCAGCAGATCGACGCGCGACCCGAACTTGATCAGGCCCAGGGGAGCGCCGCGCTCGACCCGGTCGCCGGCCGCCAGGTGGCAAACCACCCGCCGCGCCAGCAGGCCGGCGATCTGGCGGACGCCGATCAGCTCGCCGCCGGGGCGGCGGATGACGGTCAGGTGCTGCTCGTTGACCTTGCCGGCGTCGGCGCGGAAGGCGGCCACCTTGCGTCCGGCGGCATGGCGCGAAGCGGTCACTTCGCCGGCGGCGGGCGTTTTCTGGACGTGCACGTCGAAGACCGACAGGAAGGTGACGATGCGATGGTAGGTTCCCGGATCCAGCTCGGGGGCCGGGTTCTCGACCGCGTCGACCAGGGTGACCAGCCCGGCGGCCGGCGCCAGCACGACGTCGGGCGCGCCGTCGAAGCGGCGCGCCGGATCGCGGAAGAAGGCGAGGACGGCAAGCCCGGCGACGGCGGCGCCCGCGGCCCAGGCCGGATGCCCGGCCGCGGCGGCCAGAGCAGCCAGCAGCGCGAACGGCGCGACGAACGGCCAGCTCTCCCTGGCGAAGGTCATCGGTGGCGGCGGCGGGGTCGGGCGGCAGGAGTGCCGCGGGCGGCGTCGAGCATCACGGGCAGTCGACGGTCGGGGCAGTCTCTTCCCCAGGAAAGGACGGGCACCGGCGGCCGCTTCAGGCGGAGACGTGGGCCTCGCGGTGGGCGCGCAGGATGTCCTCCATGCGGTCTTTCAGCGCCAGCTTGTGCAGCTTGATCTTCTTCTCCTCGATCTCGTCGTCCTGGGACGGCAGGGTCTTCTGGGTGAGCTCGGACAGCCGCCGCTCGTACTCGCGGTGCTCCTCGTACAAGCGGCGGAACTGCTCGTCTGTCTGGATCAGCTCGGCTTTCAGATCATCCCGATTGGACATGGCCCGGATCTCCTCGCAAGGGGAATGGCCCCGGTCCCCGGCGACGGCGAGCCGCAGGCGAGCATGCCCGCCGCCGTGGTCGGAATGGACCGGTGCGTGGATGGATGCTGCAGGACGGCGGTTGAGAGCGGCAGGGGGGCGGTCACCGCGCTGCCGCCTCCTGGAGGCGCCCCGGCTTGACCTCGCTGCGGCGGGGGCGGCGGGCGGCGGGGACAGGCGATGGCAGGGCGGCGTACATGCTGCGACCGAGCCAGGATAGCACCGCGTTTTGCGCCGGAGCAAGGCGCAAGTCGTGAGGGTAGTGGTGCATTAGGGGATAGCTGCCCCAGGCCGGGCGCCTATTCGGCCCCCGGGTCAGCGGCGCCGGAAGGCGAGCACAGCGCCCCACTCGATCCCCGCGAAGGATCGCGGGCCGTCACACACGCCAGAGATGAAGTCGGGCTCATCGACCAGGCCGGCGCCGCGCACCGCCAGCTGGTAGCGCTGGCCCGGCACCAGGCGGAACCCGCCAGCCGCGACGAGCACCCACCCCTTGCCGGGCAGGGGCGGCGGCTGGTACCTGACTTGCAGAAGTTGTAATAGACGAAGTAGAGCACCAGCGCCTCTTCTCCTCCCTTTGAGCCAAACTCCTTGACCAGTTGCGCGAAGTCCACGCGGCTGCCGAAGTTGTACTCCACGTCATCCGGGTAGGCGCTGAAGCCGTCCGTCGTGAGTTGGAAGCGGCCGGCCGTGGCGGCGCTCAGTTTCTCCATAAAGTCTTGGGTGTGCCAGTGGTCTCGCCGGCCCAGGTGCCATGCCAGGACGAGCTTGGAGTGCCGCTCAAGGCCAATGAAGCAGTCGGCATCGCCGGCTTCCGGGTCCGTGATCTTCCTCCGCTCCTTCGTCTTCTCCTTGCAGCGGACGTACCCCCACACCTCGTCGGCCTGCACGTCCTCGACCGTGGCGGCCTTGACCAGCTCGGGCAGCAACCGTTCGCAGCCCTCGCCCACCTGGACCAGCAGCCGGAGGATGGTGCGCTTCTCGGTGTCGGTGATCCGCTCGATGGCGCGGATTGCGCATCCCTCGGTCAGCAGGTGCAGGACGAGCAGCGCGCGCTCGACCGGCAGGCGCATCTCGCCAAGCTGGCGCGCCGGCCGCTCAGACCAGCTCTTCTTGCAGCTCGGGTAGTGGTAGCGCTGAAAGCCCTTGGGCTTGCCGAACTTCTTGGAGGCGGTCTGACAGACGGGGCATTGCATGGACGGGCTCCTGGTGGGATGCCCGGCCGGAAGCTATAGTCAAAGTGCTGGTCTGCTCGGCTTCGGTCGGGCGGGTCAAGGCCCCGGCTGACGCCGCGCTAGCGAGAGATCCCTGTGGAGTCCGCGATGCGGAGCGCGAGCTGCTTGAAATCCCGGAAGCAATCGCTAACTGCTTCGGCATGCCCGCCTATGGCCCCGTCAGCGGCGGTCAGGAGGAACATCGGCTTGTGGGCGTCTTGGGCGAGCGGCATCAAGCTCCGATAGTGCTTGAGGCTGGCGAGCTGATGGGGGTCACCTCCGTTGTTAGGGGCCGGTAGCGGGCTCCCGAGGATCTTCTCATGATAAACGGCCGGGATGCGCTCGGCCCAACGCTGGTAGGCCTTGACGGGTCTGTCTCTGCGAACGGCATGTTGCAGGATGACATAGCCGATCGGTTTCATTTCGCCCCCAGGAAGCGCTAGATCCGGAGGCGCCTGACCTGAGAGCCGCGTCTTCCAGCCCTTCCTCCAGCTCTCCAGCGTTGGCCCCAGGTTACGCAGGCCCACTAGCGAGTACAGGTCCGCCCCAAGTGGCACTACAACATAGTCGCAGGCAACTAGCGCCGCTCGGTTGAGACTCCCCAAGCTCGGTCCTACGTCGACTAGCACCAGTTCTGCTCGGCAGGCGCGGGCGGCCCGTTCTGCAGCCCGATAGAAGGCCGAAGTTACTCGGAAGCCATCGCGGGCCTCGGCCGGTTTGTCGTCAAGGCAGCGTGGCCAAGCCTCGGCCACCCGATCTTCGAACGCGCTCAGGGCAAGGTCCCCGGGAAGAAGGGCCAATTGGGAGGCGATGGCTTCGAGGGGAGGGTCTCTGATATCGCCCAAGCGATCGAGCAGCGGCTGCACTACGCCGGCAATGGTACTTGCGTCACCCTCTCCCAACCAGAGCTCGTCTAGCCGCTCCTCGGGAAGGAACGCAGCCGTCAGGTTTGCTTGCGGATCGAGATCGAATGCGACCACCGGCACGCCCAGCAGCTGGTACATCCACGACAGGTGATACACCAGCGTCGTCTTGCCCACGCCTCCCTTGTTGTTGAAGAGGGCCACAACCTTCACGGCCGCCTCCTGATCAATACCAGGAAGAAGTTGGGCTGCCTCAGGTCGAACTCTGCCGGCGGCGACTCGTTTTTCGCTAGTGTGGCCTGTGCGATGGCGATGCCGCGCCCGAATCGATTGACGAACCCCAGCGTCTTGGCGGCTTCAGCGAGGACTGGATTGCGATATGAGGTGCCGCCGGGGAAGTCCGCCGGCGTGAGGTCGCCGAACAGGCCTCCTGGGCTTTGGATCTCGATGCGATCTTCGAAGTGGTTAATGAGCACTGGCGTCGTCGAGCCCTCGTAGTTCCGATGAATGACCGCATTGACGAGCAACTCGTGTAGGGCCTCAGTGGGGTAGTCGTAGACGAGGCGCTCCGCGAGGCCGGCTCCCGGCACCGGGCGCGCTTCCGCCAGGGCTCGTGCGGACTCATCGAGCGCCGCGAGCACCGACCGGAGATCGCCTGCGTATCGCCTTTCAACGACCACTGGGTCGGCTTGAGAAACGCCTCGATAGCGGACGTACTGGAGATAGGCACCGGGAACGAAAAAAAGCGGATCCTTGCCGAACAGTAGGATCGCGGCATGGGTGGGGCATTGGGTTTCACGGTCGAAGAATCGCAAAGCAGCGAGCTGATCGCTCACCTCGCGATGATTCTCGTACAACGCCTCAGGAGCGACTGCATATTGCCGGTAGCCCACCATGAACAGCTCAAGAGCAAGATCCTCGACGCGGGCACCGCTGCAGGGGCGCGCGTCCCAGGTGCGAGCCCGCCCCACCCTGCGTTCCACCAGGACACGCTCTTCCGTTTCACTTGCGATGGCTCTTCTGGGCCCGACGCGAATCCAAATCTGACCTCGATAGCGGACAGGCGGCAGATCCGATGGAAAGACCTCTACTACCCCCACATCGCCATTCGGATGCCTCAGCAGCTCCACGTTCATCCGGGGCAGCGGCTGGATGTTACCGTCCGACCGGATGGCTGCCAGACTCTGAAGGTTTCTGTCGGTTACGCTCGGCCCTGCCGGCCGACCGGTCTTGTCGTCCACTCCCACAAACAAGTAGCCTGGCTGGCGGTGGTTTGGCAAGTCGTTCGAGAAGGCGCAGATGGCACGGCTCTGCTTCTCCTTGTCCGCAAAGGATACGGTTCTCTCAACACGGTCCGACTCCAGGTTGGACATGAGAGCGATCAGCTGGTTCTGTGCAATCTCCATCGCGACCTGCTCCGTGCTTGGCTGATCCTACTGCATTGAGCCCAAGCGGTCTGCGTTCAGAACGCATCCATCTCCCGGCCTGCTCGCGGCCCGAACGGTGGGTGTGCCTTCGAGCACGAGGGCCTCTGGCGCGGCGGCTGCGGCCAGTGACGCCCGGGGAGCGGCCGGCGCTGGGCCGCTCGCCCCTACAACAGCCGCCGCAGCACCAGGGCGTCGGAGCCGTCGCGGTAGTAGGCGCGGCGGCGGCCGCAGAGCTCGAAGCCCAGGGTGCGGTAGACCGCCAGGGCACTGGCGTTGGACGGACGCACCTCCAGGTAGCAGGCGGCCACCGCGGCGGTGCGGAGCCGTTCGAGGCCGGCGGCAAGCAGGTGCCGAGCGATGCCCCGGCCGCGCACCGCCGGGGCCACCGCGACGCGCAGCAGCTCGGCCTCGCCGGCGCCCAGGCGGAAGCACGCATACCCCGAGGGCGCCTGCCCGCCGCCGCCGGCCGCCACCAGCATGACGCCGCCTGGCCGCGCCAGCTCGGCGGCCATGACCGATTCGGGCCAGGGGTCGGCGAAGGCAGCCGCCTCGAGCGCGACGAGATGCGGCAGGTCGGCGGGCGCCGCCGGGCGGATGACGGGCTCCGGCTCGGCCGCGGACAGAGGACCCCTGGCGGATTCGGCCCCGGCGCTCAAGGCGGCGGCGTCTCCGGCCGCGGCTGGCGCGGTCTGGGTTTCTTCGGCGAGGTGGTGGCCGGGGGCCGCGAGTAGATGGGGGCGGCGAGGCCCGACGTCTCCCAGCTCGCCCTCGGCGTCGCCGCCGCCAGCCGCAGCGCTGCCGGCGCCAGGGGGGACGCCTCCTGGAAGCGCGTCCGGTCGCCGGCCGCGTCGCCGCCGCGGGCCAGGGCGGAGACGCCGAAGGCGACGATCACCGGGGCCTCCCCGCTTGCCGTGGTCGCCGGGGCCTCCGGCGGGTTTTTCGGGGTTTCCAAGGTCTCCGCGCCGATCCAACCGGTCACCGGGCCGGGAGCCAGGCGCCGCAGCAGCTCGCCCGCCGGCGCCAGGACCATCTCGCCCAGCGGGCACGGCACCGGTCCGGCCCGGAAGGCCTGGGCCGACCACTCGCCGCGCAGCGCGTCGACGGCGGCGATGACCAGCGTCCCCGGCGGCGCCCCGCTCGCCGCCGCCATCGCCGCGAGCGACGGCAACGCCAGCGCCGGCACGCCCAATCCCTGGGCCAGGCCGAGCGCGGTGGCCAACCCGACGCGCAGCCCGGTGAAGCTGCCCGGGCCGGCCAGCGCCACCAGGCCGGCCAGGTCCGCCGGCCTGGCCGCGGCCGCCGCCAGCACCTCGGCCACCAGCGCCAGCAGCTGGGTCGAGGAGCGCTCGAGCGCGACGGCGCGCGCCGCCAGCACCTCGCCGCCGACCCCGACCGCGGCGCTGATGACCGGCGAGCCGGCGTCGAGCGCCAGGATCAGCCCGCGCCCAACGCCGGCGTTCCCGGAGCCGGCAGCGGCCGCCGTCACCTCCGCTGCCGGGCTTTCCGTCATAAGAGAAGTATAGGAGGACGCGTCTATATACTCTCGGCCAATGTCCGACACGGTAAGCCGGGCGCCGGCGCTGCATGTGACGCCGATGGTGCGCCAGTACCTCGAGATCAAGGCGCAGCATCCGGACGCGATCCTGCTGTATCGCATGGGCGACTTCTTCGAGATGTTCTTCGACGACGCTCTGAAGGCGGCGCCCATCCTCGAGGTGCAGCTCACCGCGCGCCACCGCGGCAGCGACAGCGAAGCGCCGATGTGCGGCATCCCGCACCACGCGCTCGACGGTTATCTCGCCAAGCTGCTGGCGGCCGGCCTGCGGGTGGCGATCTGCGACCAGGTGGAAGACCCGGCCAAGGCCAAGGGGCTGGTGCGGCGCGAGGTCGTCCGCGTGGTCACGCCGGGCACCGTCTCCGATCCCGGCCTGCTCGACAGCAAGCAGGAGAACCTGCTCGCCGCCGTCGCCTGGAAGGCCGGGCGTGGGGACCACCACCCGGAGGCCGGCGCCGGTGCCGGCGCCTTTCTCGACGTCTCGACCGGCGACTTCTTCGTCCGCCGCTGGGCGAGCGCCGAGGAGGCGACCGACGACCTGGCGCTGCTGCGGCCGCGCGAAACGCTGCTCGCCGGCGACGGCACGCCATCGCCGGTGCGCGAGTGGGCGGAGCGGGACTGTCCCTGCGTCACGCCGCTCGGCGGCGACCGCCTGCTCGACCCTCACCGCGCCGCCGAGCTGCTGCAGCGCCACCTCGGGGCCGGCACCCTGCGGGGCTTCGGCCTCGAGGCCGGCGAGCCCGCGGTGCTCGCCGCCGCCGCGGCGTTGGCCTACGCCCGCGAGACCCAGAGAAGCGAGCTCGCCCACGTCCGGTCCCTGACCGTGCGGGAGGCCCACGACCGCCTGGTCCTGGACGCCGCGACGCTGGCCAATCTCGAGGTGTTCCGGCCGGCCTCGGCCGCCGCCGCCGCGGCAGCGGCCGCAGCCGGCCACGCTTCGGGCGGGCCCGGCGGCCGCCGGCGTGCCACGCTGCTCGGCGTGCTCGACCGCACCGCCACGCCTCCCGGGGCGCGGACGCTGCGCGAATGGCTGCGCCGGCCGCTGCGCGACCCGCAGGCGGCCGCGCGGCGCCACGAGGCGGTG
>DATKFK010000391.1:0-3115 GCA_035544375.1 Thermoanaerobaculia bacterium | reverse complement strand
GGGTGCACATAGGATTACGCTCCTTTGGCGGAGGGAGGTTAGCTCAGCGGTAGAGCACCTGCCTTACACGCAGGGGGTCGCGGGTTCGAATCCCTCACCTCCCACCAGGCCGGTGGGGGGCCCGCCAGCGGCAGTTTCCAGTTTGCGGGGTCGTAGTTCAGCTGGTTAGAATGCCGGCCTGTCACGCCGGAGGTCGCGGGTTCGAGTCCCGTCGGCCCCGCCATTCACCTCTCGGTTCGCGGCCCCCAAAACCGGCGCCGCGTAACGGCCGCGGCCCAGCGAAGGAAGACGAACGATGCGCGACAAGATCAAGTTGGTTTCGACCGCCGACACCGGCTACTTCTATACGACGACCAAGAACAAGAAGCTTTCGACCGAAAAGCTGCGGCTCAAGAAGTACGACCCCAAGGTCCGCAAGCACGTCGAGTTCGTCGAAGAGAAGCTGCGCTGACGCCGCTGCGCGGCCCGCGCCACCTCTCCGCTCCCCCCAGCCGACCCACCCGACGCTCGCCCGCCCCGGCAGACCCGCCTGGACCAAGAGGCGGTAAAATGCCTGCGGCCGCCGAGCGTGCGTGCGGCGCCCGGTCGTCCCCCGATCAACGCCATCACTGGAAGGGAGGTCGCGATGTTCGAAGTCCCCGCTCTACCGTACGCGTTCGACGCGCTCGAGCCCCACATCGACGCCCGCACCATGGAGATCCACCACGACAAGCACCATGCCGCGTACGTGAACAACCTCAACAAGGCGCTGGACGGCCATCCGGACCTGCAGCGGAAGCCGATCGAAGACCTGCTCCGCGGCATCAACGAGGTGCCGGAGGCGATCCGCACCGCGGTGCGCAACAACGGCGGCGGCCATGCCAACCACAGCCTCTTCTGGCAGGTCATGGGCCCCGGCGGCGGCGGCAAGCCGAGCGGCGCCCTGGCGAGCGCCATCGACCGGGACCTTGGCGGCTTCGACGCCTTCAAGGAGAAGCTGACCGGCAGCGCGGTCGGCCAGTTCGGTTCGGGATGGGGCTGGCTCGTATGGAGCGGCGGCAAGCTCGAGGTCTTCGGGCGGCCCAACCAGGACAGCCCGCTGATGGAAGGCAAGCAGCCGATCCTCGGCGTGGACGTCTGGGAGCACGCCTACTACCTGAAGTACCAGAACCGCCGGCCCGACTACCTCGCGGCTTGGTGGAGCACCGTCAACTGGCAGGCGGTTGAAAAGCAGTTCGACGCTCAATCCCACTAGAAAGAGGGCTCCGGGCCTCCCGGAGCCTTCCCGCGCCTCCCGTTCTTCTTCTCGAACGTGTCTCTAAATTTTGTTTATAGAGAAGTTTGCACCTCTCTGCCCATTTACTTGGCACCACTACCTCGAAACATGGGCGCTAGCTCAACTTTTATTCAACTATGGTGTTCTTAGAATACAGGCCATGAAGGGGCGGTCCCTGGCCAGGCGAACGGCGCAGTCGAACCGCTTCCCGGGGGGAAATTCCGATCATGGCTAACATCGACCGTGTCACCCAGGATTTTAGACGAGAAGAGCGTCACCTCACCAAGGTCTTCAAGGCGCTCTCGGACGGCACGCGCCAGGAGATCCTGCGGCTCCTGGAAGGCCAGCAGCGCACGGTCGGTGAGATCGTCGGCAACTTCAGCCTCTCCCAGCCCACGATTTCGCGGCATCTCTCGGTGCTCAAGGAGGCCGATCTCGTGGTCGACCAGCGCCATGGGCAGAACGTCATCTATCGCCTCAATGACGACGCGCTGTCCACCTCGATGCAGGAGTTCTTCGGCCAGTTCCGCAGCTGCCAGGAAGTGATGCGCTGACAGCAACCGCCGCAGCGGCGACTCCGGCGGCAGCGCCGGCGGGGCCGGCGGCCGGCAAAGGCTCCCGGAGAGGGCGGCGACAGGCAGTCGGCGTGATGGGTGGGAGGAAGGTGACGTCGCTGCAAGTCGACCGGCGATCCGGACCGCCGAACCGCCCGAGTCTCCTGCCCGCCCGCAATGCCTTGGAGGCGCGCCGCTGATTGGCAGGCCGCGGTCAGCGCGCTATAATCCGTTCTTCGGACGCAGGCCGGCCGTCCGACTGCGCCGCCGGTCGAGATGTTCTTCCTTGCTCTACGCTAAAAGGCGGTGTAGCTCAGTTGGTTAGAGCAAGCGGCTCATATCCGCTGTGTCAGGGGTTCAAGTCCCTTCACCGCCACCATCCTTCCAGTTGCCACCGTCTGCCGGCGCTCCATCTTTCCCCCCGGCCCAGCGGCTGCGTGCCAAGTGCGGCGATGAACCTGCTCGAGGGCCTGGACGCCTTCCTTCGGCAGCTGTCTCTCGACCCTGGCGACCGCTTCGTCGTCGCCTTCTCGGGAGGCGGCGACTCGACGGCCCTGCTGTGGGCGCTGGCGCAGCTCGCGCCCTGCCGGGAGATCCGCCTGGTGGCGGCCCATCTCGACCATGTCATGGACCCCGGTTCCCGGGAGCGGGCGGCCCGGGCAGCCGAGCTGGCGCGCCGCCTCGAGGTGCCGCTGGTCAACGCGCGGCGCCCGGTGCCCATGGGGCGCGGCCGCGGGGAGAGCCTCGAGGCCGCCGCTCGCCGCATCCGCTACCAGTTCCTCGAAGAGGTCCGCCGCGGCTGCGGTGGGCGCTACGTCGCCACCGCCCATCATCGTGACGACCAGGCCGAGACCGTGCTCCTGCGCCTGCGCTTCGGCAGCGGCCTGCGCGGGCTGGCGGCGATCCGGCCAGCTGCCGGCCCGGTGGTGCGGCCGCTGCTCGAGCTGCCGCGCACCAGCCTGCGGCAAGCGGTCGCCGCCGCCGGCCTGACGCCGTGCGAGGACCCGGGCAACGGCGATCCGCGGCAGCCGCGCAGCCGGATGCGGCACCATGTCATGCCGGCCCTGGCGCGCTCCGAGCCGGCAGCCGACCCTGGCACCGAGAGGGACGCCGAGGCAGCGGCAGCGGCCGGCGGCCGGACCGCGGGCGACCCGGACCCGGACCTGGCGGCGAGCCTGGCCAGGCTGGCCGCTCGCGCCCAACGGGCCCTGCCGGCGCTCGACCGGCTCCTCGCGGCCGCGATCGGCGTCGCCGGCGGCGCGGCCGCCCCTGACGCCGCCGATGCCGCTGATGCCGCTGAAGCCGC
>DATKFK010000390.1:0-6001 GCA_035544375.1 Thermoanaerobaculia bacterium | reverse complement strand
GTCATTGGAGTCTAGCGCTTTGCACGCTGAAAGACCATCAGGATTGCGGAATTTTGCGCGCCCATGGCTGGGTCACGCCCCTGAAGCTGTCCGCTGCCCCTTGGTCCTGCCTTCCGGCAATGCGGCGACATCCGGCCGATCCAGCCGCCCAACCTGGCGCAACGCCGGCGCCTCCCGGTAGCCGGCGGACTGTCGCCTTCATGTGACGGTCCGCGAGGCGCCGCGGGGTGAAGAGGTGACATAGACTAGGTGCGTCCGACTGCGTGCGAGTGGTTGCGCGAATGGGGGAGCGCCGGTCTTGGAGAGCGGCTTCAATTACGACTTGGTGTGCATCGGCAGCGGCCCGGCCGGCCAGCGCGCGGCGGTGCGGGCGGCGAAGCTGGGCCGGCGGGTGGCGCTGATCGAGCGCCGGCGCGCCGTCGGCGGCGCCTGCTGCGACACCGGCACCATCCCCAGCAAGACCTTTCGCGAAGCGGTGATGTCGTTCGCCGGCCGCACCGCCAGTTCTGCCGGCGGCGCCGGCGGCGGCTTCGGCAGCGGCACCGGCGCCAACGGCGGCCGCCCCAGCGCCGCGGCGCTGCTGAGCCGGGTGGCGGCCGTGGTGGAACGCGAATCGTCGCTGGTGGAGCGCCAGCTCAACCGCAACGACGTCGATCTGCTGCGCGGCGAGGCGCGCTTCGTCGACCCGCACACCCTGGCGATCACCTCCGAAAGCGGCACGCGCCTGGTCTCCGCCGACAAGATGGTGATCGCCTGCGGCACGCGCCCGACGCCGCCGCCCGGCGTGGCGGTGGACGGCGAGACCATCATCACCAGCGACGAGGTGACGCAGCTGCAGCGCATCCCCAAGAGCATGGTGGTGGTCGGCGCCGGCGTGATCGGCATCGAGTACGCGTCGATGTTCGCGGCGCTCGGCACCGAGGTGACGCTGATCGACCGCCAGCGCCGGCCGCTCGAGTTCCTCGACACCGAGATCGTCGACGAGCTGATCCACCAGATGCGCGACCGCAACGTGCTGTTCCGCGGCGAGGAGGCGGTGGAGCGGCTCGACGTCGAGCCCGGGCCGCCGCGCCGCGCCGTGCTGCACCTCGAGTCCGGCAAGCGCATCGTCTCCGACCTGGTGCTGTTCTCGGTCGGGCGGATCGGCGCCACCGAGGCGCTCAACCTCGCGGCCGCCGGGCTCGCCGCCGACGACCGCGGGCGGCTCAAGGTCGACGAGTGCTTCGCGACGGCGGTGCCGCACCTGTTCGCGGCCGGCGACGTGATCGGCTATCCCAGCCTGGCGGCGACCTCGAGCGAGCAGGGGCGCCTCGCCGCCAGCCACGCGCTGGGCCTGCCGGCGAAGCCGCTCGCCAAGCACTTTCCGTTCGGCATCTATGCCATTCCCGAGCTGTCCATGGTGGGCGCGACCGAGCAGCAGCTCACCGAGGCGAAGGTGCCGTACGAGGTCGGCCAGGCGCGCTACCGCGAGATCGCGCGCGGCCAGATCCTGGGCGACGACAGCGGCTTCTTCAAGATGCTCTTCCACCGCGACGACCGCAGCCTGCTCGGGGTGCACGCCATCGGCACCGGCGCCACCGAGTTGATCCACATCGGCCAGGCGGTGCTGGCGCTGGGCGGCGGTCTCGACTATTTCCTCGACGCCATCTTCAACTACCCGACGCTCGCCGAGTGCTACAAGGTCGCGGCGCTCGACGCGGCGAACAAGCTCGCCTTCTGACCGCTCGCCCGCATTGCTCACGCCGGTTCGTCGCGAGGCGCCGGGGGCCCCGCTGCAGCTGACTGAGCTCTCGGGCTCGCGGCCGCCGGCCGGGTCGCGGCGAAGGGCCGCGGGGCGCGCCGCCCTGCGGGCCGCCGGGTCGCTGGCGGCCGCGGGCCTGCTGGCCTTCCTCTTCCGCCGCGCCGACCTGGGGCGCATCCGCGCCCTGCTGGCGGCGGCGCCGTGGCTGCTCGCCACGCCGGTGTTCTACTTCGGGGTGGTGCTCTGCGACGCGCTGGGCTGGCGGCGCCTGATCATGACCCCCGGCCGGCGGCCGCCGCTCCTGCGCCTGCTCGAGGCCCGGGTGGCGGCCGAGGGGCTGGGGCTCTCGCTGCCTTCAGGAGGCGTCCTGGCCGAGGGCGTGGCGGTGGTGCTGGCGCGCAAGCTCTGCGGCGTCCCGACCGGCCTGGCGGTGGCCAGCCTGGCGGCCCGCCGGTTCTTCATCTTCCTGTCGTTCGGCCTGGCCCTGGCGGCGAGCGCGGTGGCCGGCCACTCGCTGCTGGGCAGGATCTCGCCGCGGGTGATCGGCCGCGGCGGCCTGGGGTGGGTGGTGCCGGCGGCGGCGGCCTTCGTCCTGCTGGCGGCCTTCGGGCTGCGCGCCGCGCTGCTCGGCGGCGCCCTCGCCGGCCGCATGTTCCGCGGCCTGCGCGCGCTGCCGGTCCCGCCGTTGCGGCGGTGGCTGGAACGGCGGACGGAGGCGTTCTCCGAGGTGGACCGGCAGGTCGCGACAGCGCTGGCCGGCCGCCGCGGCGGCACGGCGCTGACCACCCTCTGCTTCCTGGGGATCTGGCTCTGCGAGGTGGGCGAGACCTGGTTCATCCTCCACCTGCTGGGCGCCGGCCTGTCTCCGCGGACCGTCCTCTCGTTCGAGCCGCTGCTCACCCTGACCCGCGGCCTGGCCTTTTTCACCCCCTCCGGCCTGGGGGTGCAGGATCTGGGCTATCTAGCTTTCATCAAAGGACTTGGCGTCAAGCAAGCGATCAACGTCTGGGGCGCTTTCGTGGTGGTGAAACGCGGGAAGGAGATCTTCTGGATTATCATTGGCTACCTGCTGCTCGCCAGGCATGCCTGGCGCCCCTCCGCGGGCGCAGGGACCGTGCCCGGATCGGCGGGAGACGCATGACCCAGACCGCCCCAGCGACAGCCGGCCGCCGCCGCAGGATCCTGTTCATCTGCGGGTCGCTCAACCAGACGACCCAGATGCACCAGATCGCCCAGCAGCTTCCCCAATACGACCACGCCTACACCCCGTATTACGGCCACGGCTACATCGAGGCGCTGCGGCGGGCGCGCTGTCTCGAGTTCACGGTGCTGGGGTTCAAGCTGCGGCGGCGCTGCCTCGAGTACCTGGAGCGCCACGGCCTGCCGATCGACTTCCACGGCGTCGCGGGCGGCTACGACCTGGTGCTGACCTGCTCGGACCTGATCGTGCCGCGCAACATCCGCCAGCAGCCGGTGGTGCTGGTGCAGGAGGGCATCCTCGATCCGGCCGGGCTGCCGTTCCACCTCTGCCGCAGGCTGAAGGTGCTGCCGCTGTGGGTGGCCGGGACCTCGACCACCGGCCTCTCCGGCCGCTACCAGCGCTTCTGCGTCGCGAGCGAGGGGTACCGCGACCTGTTCGTCGCCAACGGCGCGCCGGCCGACCGCATCGTGGTGACCGGCATCCCCAACTTCGACGACTGCGGCAGGTACGAGCGCAACGACTTCCCGCACCGCCATTTCGTGCTGGTCTGCTCGTCGGACGCCCGCGAGACCTTCAAGCGCGACGACCGCCGGGAGTTCATCGGCCGCTGCCTCGAGATCGCCGCCGGCCGGCAGCTGATCTTCAAGCTCCACCCCAACGAGAACGCCGAGCGCGCCGGGCGGGAAATCGCCGCGCTGGCGCCCCAGGCGCTGGTGTACTCGTCCGGCTGCGCCGAGGAGATGATCGCCAACTGCGACGTGCTGATCACTCAGTACTCCTCGACGGTCTTCGTGGGGCTGGCACTGGGCAAGGAGGTCCATTCCTACAACGACCTGGCCGAGGTGCGCCGCCTGCTGCCGCTGCAGAACCGCAGCGCGGCGCGCAACATCGCGGCGGTCTGCCGCGAGCTGCTGGCGGCGGCGCCGGCGGCGCTGCCGGCGGCGAGGACACGGGTGAGAAACCTCCCGGAGCGCTGGTCGGCGGCGCTGCAGCGCCTCACGGAGCAGGCGCCGCTGGCGCGCCTTGCCCGGCCGGTCCGCCGCCGCGAGCCGCGCCCGCGGCGCCCGCGGCGCCCGCGGCGGGGATTGTCGCTCCTCGGGCGCTCGAGGCTGCGGTGAAGGTCCTTGTCGTCGTCCAGGCCCGGACGGGCTCGACCCGCCTGCCGGGGAAGGTCTTGCTGCCGGTGGCCGGTGCGCCGCTTCTGGTGCGGATGCTCGAGCGGGTGCGCGCCGCCAGCACTCCCACCGAGGTCGTGGTCGCCACCACCACCGACGCCGGCGACCAGCCGGTGCGCGACCTGGCCCGGCAGGCCGGGGTGAGGTGCTTCAGCGGCCATCCGACCGACCTGCTCGACCGCCACTACCAGGCCGCTCTCGCGTGCGGGCTGTCGCCGGCGCCGGCCTCGGGCGGGGGGGACGGGGACGAGGGAGATGGGGACGTGGTGGTCAAGATCCCGTCCGATTGCCCGCTGATCGACCCGGCGGTGATCGACCGGGTGATCGGCTGCTATCTCGCGGCGCCGGAGCGTTACGATTTCGTCAGCAACCTGCACCCCGCGACCTATCCCGACGGCAACGACGTCGAGGCGATGCCGATGGCCGTCCTGGCGGCCGCCTGGCGCGAGGCGACGCGGCCGCACGAGCGGGAGCACACGACGCCGTTCATCTGGGACCAGCCGGAGCGCTTCCGGCTCGGCAACGTGCCGTGGGAAACCGGGCGCGACCTTTCGATGTCGCACCGCTTCACCGTCGACTACCCGGAGGATTACGCCTTCGTGAGCGCCGTGTTCGACGCCCTGTGGACCGGGGACGGCACGGCGCCCTCCGGGGGGTTTGGCCTGAACGAGATCCTCGACCTGCTCGCGGCGCGCCCGGACATCTTCGAGCTCAACCGCCGCTACGCCGGCGTCAACTGGTACCGCAACCACCTGGGCGAGCTGGCGACGGTCGGCGCGGACCAGACGCGGCGGCCCGAGGAGGCACGATGAGCAGTGGACCTGCAACCCCGGCACAGGGCGCCGAGGCCCCTGCCGCACCCGCCTCCTCCGGGCCGGAACCGCGGGGCCGATGGGGGCTCGAGGACCTGCCCCCCCTGGCGCTGCGGGTGCGCGAGCACATCGTGCGCATGGCGACCGCCGGCGGCTGCTTCATCGGCGCCTCGCTGTCCTGCGCCGACCTGCTGGTCTACCTCTACACGCGAGTGCTGCGGCTGTCGCCGGAGACGCTGGCGGACCCGGGGCGCGATTACCTGTTCCTGTCCAAGGGGCATGACGTGCCGGCGCTCTACGGCACCCTGGCCGAGCTCGGCTACATCGAGCGCGAGCGCCTGGGCCGCCATCTGCAGACCGACGACTCGATCTACTGGCACCCCAACCGCGCAGTGCCGGGGGTCGAGTTCCATTCCGGCTCGCTCGGCCACCTGCTGTCGGTCGGGATCGGCGTGGCGCTCGACATCCGGCTGCGCGGCGGCGCCAACCGGGTGTGGGTCATCCTGGGCGACGGCGAGCTCGACGAGGGCTCGGTGTGGGAGGCTTGCCTGGTGGCCAGCGCCCTGCGCCTCGACAACCTGACGGCGATCGTCGACCGCAACGAGTTCCAGGCCAACGTCCGCACCGAGGAGCTGGTGCCGCTCGAGCCGATCCCGGCCAAGTTCGAGGCCTTCGGCTGGAGCTGCCACACCACCGACGGCCACGACTTCGGCGAGCTGGAGGCGGCGCTCGCGCCGCTGCGCACGGCGCCCTACGTGCCGGGGCGGCCGAGCGCGGTGGTGGCGCGGACGGTGCGCGGCAAGGGGCTGCCGTCGATCGAGGCGAAGGCCGACCGCTGGTTCGCCAACTTCACCGCCGAGGAGATCGAGGGGCTGCTGGCCGAGCTGCACGGCGGCCCGTCGCGCGGCATCACCTCGGAAGGGTTGGTGGTGCGATGACCGCGCACGCGCCGCAGGAGGCGCCTGCCGGGCACGAGGCGCGGGGGAGGGCGGCCGCGGCACCGGACGGCGGGGGCACCGGCGGGGCGGGCACCGGCGAGGGAGGCACCGGCGGGGCGGGCACCGGCTGGGCG
>DATKFK010000389.1:0-5005 GCA_035544375.1 Thermoanaerobaculia bacterium | reverse complement strand
GGCGGGCTCGCCCCCTCCGACGGCCACTCGCGCTCGTTCGACGCCGGGGCCAACGGCAGCGTGCTCGGCCACGGCGCCGGCATCGTCTGCCTCAAGCGCCTGGACGACGCGCTCGCCGACGGCGATCCGGTGCTCGCCGTGATCAAGGGCTCGGCGATCAACAACGACGGCTCGCTCAAGGCGGGCTACACGGCGCCCAGCGTCGCCGGCCAGGCCGAGGCCATCGTCGCCGCCTTCGAGGACGCCGGGGTAGAGCCCGACGACGTCAGCTACGTCGAGGCCCACGGCAGCGCCACCGCGCTCGGCGATCCGATCGAGGTGGCCGCCCTGACCAAGGCGTTCCGCCGCTTCACCGGCCGCGCCGGCTACTGTCCGATCGGTTCGGTGAAGTCCAACTTCGGCCATCTCGACCGCGCCGCCGGCGTCACCGGCCTGATCAAGACGGTCTTGGCGCTGCAGCAGGGCGAGATCCCGCCGAGCATCAACTTCACGCGCCCCAACCCGCAGATCGACTTCGCCGGCAGCCCGTTCCGCGTCAACACCGCGCTCACCCCCTGGCCCCGCAACGGCGCCCCGCGGCGCGCCTGCGTCAACTCCCTGGGCATGGGCGGCACCAACGTCCACGTCGTGCTGGAGGAGGCGCCGGCCGCGGCGCCGGGAGGCCCTTCGCGGCCGTGGCAGCTGCTGCTGCTGTCGGCGAAGACGCCCACCGCGCTCGACGCGGCGACCGGCGCGCTGCGGCGCCACCTCGACCAGGCGCCGCCGCGCGACGCGGTCGAGCTGGCCGACGCCGCCTACACGCTCGCCGTCGGACGCCGCGCTCTCGGCCACCGCCGCGCGCTGGTCTGCCGCGACGCCGCGGACGCCGTGGCGGCGCTGGGTGGCGGCGACCCCGGGCGGCTGCTCACGGCTGCCGGCGACGAGAGCGAGCGCGCCGTGGTGTTCGCCTTCGCCGGTCTCGGCGGGCAGTACGTGGACATGGGGCGGGGCCTGTACGAGGCCGAGCCCGCCTTCCGGGCCGCGGTGGACCGCTGCGCCGGGATCCTCGAGCCGCTGCTCGGCCTCGATCTGCGGCCGGTCCTCTATCCCGGCGACGGCCGCCCGGCTGCGGCCGAGCCGGCGGCCGCGGCGCCCGCCCTCGACTTGCGCCGCATGCTGGGCCGCGATGTTGGCAAGGCCGGCTTCGCCGGCGGCAAGGCCGGCGCTGCCGGCGCCAATGGCGGCGCCGCCGGCGGGGATGCCGGCAGCCAGGCCGGCGGCAATGGCGGCTTCGCCGCCGGCCGGCTCGACGAGACCTGGCTGGCACAGCCGGCGCTGTTCGTCGTCGAGTACGCGCTGGCGCAGCTGCTCCGCGAGTGGGGCGTGCGCCCGCAGGCGGTCGTGGGCTACAGCCTCGGCGAGTACGTGGCGGCCTGCGTCGCCGGCGTGCTGTCGCTGCCGGCGGCGCTGGCGCTGGTGGCGGGGCGGGCGCGCCTCATCGCCGAGCTGCCGGCGGGAGCGATGCTGGCGGTCGGCCTGCCGGAGCAGGAGCTGGCGCCGCTGCTCGGCGAGGAGCTGTCGCTTGCGGCGATCAACGGTCCCGAGCAGTCGGTCGCGGCGGGCCCGCCGGCGGCGATCGCATCCCTCGAGGAGCGGCTCGCCGGCCGCGGCGTCGCCTGCCGCCGGCTGCGGACCTCGCACGCGTTCCACTCGCGGCAGATGGAGGCGCTGTTCGCGCGGAGCGTCGAGCTGGCCGAGGGCATCGAGCTGCGGCCTCCCGCCATACCCTGCCTGAGCAACGTCACCGGCACCTGGCTGACCGCGGAAGAGGCGACCGACCCCACCTACTGGGCGCGGCACATGTGCCAGCCGGTGCGCTTCGCGGATGCCATCGCCGAGCTGCAGCGCGAGCCCGGCCGGGTGGTGGTCGAGATCGGTCCCGGGCAATCGCTGGGAAGCCTCATCCTGCAGCACCCGGCGAGCCGCGCCGGCGAGGAGACGGCGGTGCTCGCGGTGCTGCGCCACTCCTACGAAACGCAGCCCGACCAGGCCTTCGCGCTCGGCGCCCTGGCCAAGCTGTGGCTGCTGGGCGTCAAGCCGGACTGGGAAGGCTTCTACGCTCACCAGCGGCGCCGGCGCAGCCTGCTTCCGACCTACCCGTTCGAGCGCCAGCGCTACTGGATCGAGACCGCCGACCCCGGCGCCGGGCGCCTGCCGGCGCCCCTGCAGCCCGTGTCGGCGGCTGCCACGCCGCCGCCCGCGGGGGAGGTGCCGCGCGCCGGCGGCGTGGGGTTCTATCCCCGGCCCAGCCTGCGCGTCGAATACGTCGCCCCGCGCAACGACATGGAGGCCCTGATCGGCCGCGCCTGGGAGGAGCTGCTGGGAGTCGCCAGGGTGGGCGTCCACGACAGCTTCCTGGACCTCGGCGGCGATTCGCTGCTGGCCACCCGGCTGGTGGCGCGCCTGCGCGATGCGCTCCAGCTCGACCTGCCGGTGCGGTTGTTCTTCGAGCGCTCGACGGTGGCCGAGCTGGCGGCGGCGGTCGAGGAGGTGCGGCGGGAGCGCGAAGCGCAGGCGGACAGGGAGCTGATCGACGGCATCCGGGATCTCTCGGAAGCCGATCTGGAAGCGGAGATCGCGCGCCTGGAGAGCCTGGTGGCGACCGAGGAGATGGCCAATGGTTGAGATCGCGACCGCCGACGAGACCCTCTCGGCCCGCCAGCGCCGGCTGCTCGAGCTGGTGCGCCGGCAGCGCCGCCAGGCGGCGCCGCCGGCCATTCCCCGCCGGCCGCCCGGCGAGCCGCCGGTGCTGTCGTTCGGCCAGCAGCGCCTGTGGTTCATCGAGCAGCTGCAACCCGGCAGCGCGGCCTATCACGTGCCGGGCGCGGTGCGCATCCGGGGCGCGCTCGACGTGCCGTTGCTGAAACGCTGCCTCGCCGAGGTCGCCCGCCGCCACGAGATCCTGCGCACCGGCTTCGAGGTGCGCGACGGCGAGCCGGCGCTGGCGATCGCCGCCGCGCCGCGCCTCGAGCCGACGCTGACCGACCTCTCGGCGCTGCCGCCGGCGAGGCGCGAGGCCGAGGCGTCGCGGGTCGTCAACGCCCAGGTGCGCAAGCCGTTCGACCTCACCCGGCAGCCGCTCGCCCGCACCGGCCTGGTGCGGCTGGCGGCGGACGAGCACCTCTTCCTGCTCGTCCTGCAGCACATCATCAGCGACATCTGGTCGGTCGGGGTGTTCTTCCGCAACACCATGGCGCTCTACGACGCCTTCTCGGCCGGCCAGCCGTCGCCGCTGCCGGAGCTGCCGGTGCAGTACGCCGACTACGCCGCCTGGCAGCAGCAGGTGCTGCGCGGCGACAGCCTGCGCGCGCTGCTCGACTACTGGCACGACCAGCTCGCCGGGGCGCCGCTGGTGATCGAGCTGCCCGCCGATCGCGTCCGGCCGCCGCTGCAGAGCTTCACCGGCGGGCGGCGCTACATGACGTTCGGCCGCGAGCTGACCGACCGCCTCAAGGCGGCCGCCAAGCAGCAGGACGCCAGCCTGTACATGCTCCTGCTGGCGGCGCTCGACACCCTGCTGCACCGGCTCACCGGGCAGACCTCGATCCTCGTCGGGGTGCCGATGGCGAACCGCAGCCGCGTCGAGCTCGAGGGCTTGATCGGCCTGCTGTTCAACGCGCTGGCGCTGCGCGCCGACCTGACCGGCGCGACGCCCTTCCGCGACTTGCTGGGGCAGGTGCGCGAGCGCACCCTGGGGGCGATCCAGCACCAGGACCTGCCGTTCGAGCGGCTGGTCGAGGACCTGCGGGTGGAGCGGGACATGAGCCGCAACCCGATCTACCAGGTGCTCTTCGCGTTCCAGAACGTGCCGCCCTCGAAGATGGCGGCGCGCGGCCTGGACATCCGCCGCTACGAGGTGATGGAGAGCACCTCGCGCGAGGACCTGGAGCTCGACATGCGCGAGACCCCCGACGGGCTCGCCGGCTGGTTCGGCTACGACCAGGCGCTCTTCGACGTCGCCACGGTCGAACGCTTCACCCGCCACTTCGGCTGCCTGCTCGCCGGCATCGCCGGCGACCCACAACGCCGCCTGGGCGAGCTGCCGCTGCTCACCGCGGCGGAGGAGCAGGCGCTGCGCCGCGAGTGGAACGACACCGCCGGGCCCGCCGGGCAGACACCGCCGGCCCTGCCGGCCGGGCGCTTGGGCGCCCTGCTGGCGGCGCCGGCGGCCCGCGCGCCGCTGGCGGTCGCCGCCGCCGACGGCGAGCGGACGCTCACATACCGCAAGCTGGCGGCCGCCGCCTCGGGCGTCGCCGCGCGGCTCGCCGCCGCCGGGGTCGGGCGCGGCGTCGTGGTGGGCGTGCTGGCGCGGCGCTCGGTCGATTTCCTGACCGTGATCCTGGGGGTGCTCGAGGCCGGCGGCGCCTTCCTGCCGCTCGACCCGGAGCACCCGGTGCGGCGCCAGGCGCAGATCCTGGGCCAGGCCGGCGCCGAGCTGGCGGTCGCCGCCGAGGAGCTGCTGCCGCTGCTGGACGCCGCGCGGCAGGAAGCGCCGGCGCTGCGCGTGCTGCCGCTGGACCGCCTCGTGGCGGGAGCCGAGGCGGCCGCGCCGGCAGGACAGGACCCGGCCGCGGGCGGCGGCCGTGGCGGCGGCGGATTGTCGCCCGACGACCTCGCCTACGTCATCTTCACCTCGGGCTCGACCGGCCTGCCCAAGGGTGCGGCGATCACCCACCGCGGGATGGCGAACCACCTGCAGGCCAAGATCGAGGCGCTAGGCCTCACCGCCGGCGACGTGGTGGCGCAGAACGCCTCGCAGTGTTTCGATATCTCGGTCTGGCAGCTGCTGGCCGCCCTGCTCGCCGGCGGCCAGGTGCGCATCGTCCCCGACGAGGTGGCGCACGACCCGGCGCGGCTGCTGGCCGCGGCCGAGGCGGCCGGCATCACGGTGCTCGAGACCGTGCCCTCGGTGCTCCGCCTGATGGTCGAGGAGGCCGGGCGGCGCGGCGACGCGCGGCCGCGGCTC